>JAZTYT010000030.1:0-11952 GCA_045637045.1 Christensenellaceae bacterium
ATCAAGGAGAAAAAGTTCCTAATGCGAAATTAAATACGTTAGTATTAAATTTGCTTACACCACAAGAAATTAGCGAATATAGCATAGATAAACATAGTGCAGATTGTGATGCAATTGCTACTTGTAAAGTATTTATGAAAATGTATGATGATGGTGTTCAACAGGTATAAAAGTTCAAACGATATCAGCACTTGGCCGCCACAAAAGGACACCAAAACGGTGTCCTTTTTGCATTGGGTGTGAATACTTTTTATATTGACTAACAACTTTTTCAACCATACCTACTATAAGTTTTCTTTTTAAAATTTATTAAAGACTTTTTGCAAGGGCAAAAAGTTTACCACAATTCTTAATTCTTCATTCTTCATTCTTCATTTGCAAGCCACAGCCTTGCGTCAACCACGCCTGCGCGCGCGATAAACATCATACAAAGAACGCCTAAGGGGAGTGTCTCACGCAAATGTATAGCAGATATTGGGCTTAAAACACAGTTTTAAAGTCAAAAGAACGAACAAAATGTCAAAAAAACGCGCAAAAAAATGGCAAAAGCTGTTAATTTGTAAGCATTTTGTAAAAGTTGTTGATTTTTTGTTCGTTTAGTAGTATAATTTAATTAGTAACCTGGGTTATTGGTTGCTTATTCTATTAAACGCGCTATTTTTAAGCCAACGCGCGAAGGTTATTACGTTATGAAAAGAAATCTTAAAACAAGGCTTGTTGACAGAAAGATTAAAAAACCGAACCCATTATTGATGGCTATATCAAGGTGTGTTTTAGGTATTATCTGCAAGGTTAACAGGGTTAAGTTTAATTATAATTTTGATATAAACAGCTTGGATGACAAGCCTGTTGTATTGCTTGCAACCCACACGTCGCGTTTGGAGTTTATGTACACGCTTTACGGTTTCAGGCGCAACAATATAAATATGGTTTGCGGTTACCAAAACATACTCAAAAAGGGCATTTATTGGTTGTTTAGGAAGTTAGGCATAATTTCAAAATACCTTTACCAGCCCGACTTTAAATGCACTAAAAATATGCTTGGCGTATTAAAGCGTAACGGTGCGTTGGGGCTTTTCCCCGAAGGCATTCAGTCCACGAGCGGAAGCACCCAGCCTATCAATCCTGCAACCACAAAGTTTATTAAAAAGAGTAAGGCTTACGTGGTGCTTTGCACTTCGCAGGGTACTTATATGACCACGAACAGGTACTCAAGCGACCGTAAAAAGGGTTACATCGCGCTCAATTACAGCATTTTGTTCACACCACAAACGCTTGCGCTTATGACCGAAGAACAGATTTACGAAAGGCTTTTACAAAAGTTTAAGTACAACGAGTTTGAATTTAATAAACAAGCCCGTCATAAATATATTGGTAAAAAGCCCAACGCGCACGGGCTTAACAAAATCCTATACAAGTGCCCCGACTGTAAGCGCGAGCACGTTATGGAAGTCGTTGGCGAAGAAATCCGTTGCAGGGCGTGTAAGTTTAGCGCCCGTGTTAACGAGTATTACGATTTAGTTGAGTTTAAGGGCAACAACAAGCCGTCAAGCATTGACGCGTGGTACAAATGGCAACGCAACTGCGTTAGAGAAGAAATCGCGCGCGATAGCTTTAAGATGATGTTACCGGGCAGGTTTTACACCATTAAGCTTGACCGACTAAGAAAGCCACCTAAAAACAGGAAGCTTTTATCGGTGGGCGAGCTGTATTTAAACAATAAAAAGCTTTGCTTTTTAGGTACTATTAAGGGTAAGGGCAACGGTTATCATTTCGATATGAAATCAATATATTCACTTACCTTTTCAACGAAGGGCTTTTTAGAGTTTTATCATAACGAAGATTATTATATTTTCGTGCCCGACGATAAAACGCAAGATTTAATCAAGTGGACGCTTGCTTCCGAAGAAATACACAACCTTTACGACGAGAAGTGGAGAGTCGCTTGCGAAGACGTTTACGATTACGATAAAGGAGAAATTTATGGGTAATTCTGCAGATATTAACGTAAAAGTAAAATTTGGTGTTAAGAGTTTTATTACCGTTGTCGGTATTTTATTGGCAGTTTTAATATTGGTGGGCGTTTTGACTTACGTCGTGCCTGCCGGCAAATACACGCTTTACACGACTGACGCAAAGCTTGCTGAACAGCCCTTTTACGAATACACGACCAATAAAGATTTAGATAAACAAATCGTTCCTGATTCTTATCGCGAGCTTTTGCCTGGCGAAAACACAACCCGTTTACAATGGTGGCTTTGGCTTGTTTCACCGTTTATGGCGCTGTTTAGTGGCACAAGCTCAAATATGCTGATGATAGTCGCGCTATTATTGGTTTTGGGCGGAACGTTTAAGGTATTAGAAGAAAGTGGTGGGCTTGTATCGCTCGTTAGGGTGATTATGGTTAAGCTCCACTCAAAGCGCTTAGTTGCAATTTGGGTTATTACTGCGGTTATTATGGTTTTATCTGCAGTTTTCGGGCTTCAGGAACAGCTTTTAATCCTGTATCCTGTGTTCGCAATGCTGTGTACCGCCCTTAACTGGTCGCACTTTACGGCGATTGCGTTTATTTTGGTTGCTTCTGGCGTAGGGTTTACGACGGCGATTTCCAACCCGTTCACAATCGGTACTGCGTCACTTGCCGCAGGCGTGCCTATTACCGACGGTATGTGGTACAGGGCGATAATCTTTGTTATAATGTACGTCGTTACGTCGCTCTTTTTAACCTTCCTTGCTAAAAGCGACGAAAAGCGCGTCAAAGAAAAATTTGACGTTGAAGGCTTTGTTATGGTTAGCGAAGAAGAACGCAAAGAAGATATGCGCAAGGCGAAAATGATTATCGTGCTATTTTCAATCGCGCTTTTATCGGTAATCATTACCACGGCAATCCCAGCGCTTCGCTCCCTTGCAATGGTATTTATGGCCGCTGCGTTTATTATCGGCACGGTTGTCGTTGGTAAGCTTTTGTTGGGCAGTTACAAAGCGCTTGGCAAAAACTTTTTAAAGGGCGTAAAGGACGTTGCTCCGTCAATCGTTATTATTTTAGTTGCTTTTGGTATTACGTATATTGCTTCGCAGGGTAATATTTTACATACGATTTTCTATAAATTCTATAATTTAGTAGATGATATTTCACCTTACCTTGCAGTCGTAATTTTATACGCGTTCGTACTTATAGTGGAATTCTTTATCCCAAGCGCGTCAGCAAAAGCAGTTTTAATTATCCCAATGCTCACGCTCGGGGATATCGACGGCATTAGTACCACGGTTATCATTTTAACCTATCTCTTTGCCGACGGTTATACCAACGTTTTATACCCGACTTGTGGTACGCTACTCATTGGTTTAGGCCTTGCAAACGTAAGCTACGCAACCTGGTTTAAACGCACGATTTTGTTCCAGCTTACCTTATTTGCGCTTTCAGTTGCCTTCTTAATGCTTGCAGTTGCAGTAGGGCTATAATAAGCAAAAGTTAACCTATAAGCCGATTATTGGGCTTTTGTTAAGATAAAAAGCCCAATAAAATTATAAATTTTAATTCACAACCTTAATTCTTTATTATTCATTAATTTGGGGGTGAGATTATGTGGTGGAGTACTTTGACCTTACTGCAAAAAATTTATTTTTGCATAGCAACGCCCGCTACGGTTTTACTTATTTTACAAATTGTTCTTATGTTAATAGGCTTCGGCGGTGGAGAAGCAGATTTCGACGGCGACGTTGACGTGGACGTGGACGTGGACCTTGACGGCGACGTGGACGTTGACACGGGCTTTGAAGCCGACGTTGGCTTTAACCTTTTCACCGTGCGTGGGTTTATTGCCTTTTTAACCGTTGGTGGTTGGGTTGGCTTTACCTTTAGTGACAACAGCCCAGTCCTTGCGCTTATATTATCGCTTGTTTGTGGTTTTGGCGCATTGGTTGGTATGGCGTTCTTGCTTAAATGGCTTTTAAGTTTGCAATCACACGGCAATATCAGTTACCAACAGACAGTTGGAATGCAGGCAGACGTTTACTTAACCATACCTGAAAACGGTAAAGGCTCGGGCAAGGTAACCTTAATTTTAAACGAAGCTTTAACCGAGCTTTCAGCAAAAACGCTCTCAAACGAGCCCATCCCTACGGGGTCAAAGGTTAAGGTTTTAGGGGTTGAAAACGACGTGCTTGTCGTTGAAAAAGTTGACCTATAAGCCCGTTATCACACAATTTAGCATCTAATTTAGTATATAAGGAGATATAAAAATGTTACACAACCTATTGATAGAAGGCGACGGCGTTGTAACGCTACTCGTTGTTATACCACTAATACTTGTGATGATTTTATTACTCATCGCAACGCGCTTTAAAAAATGTCCGTCAGATAAGATTATGGTCGTTTACGGTAAGGTTTCGTCAGGCAAGGGCGACCAGCACCGTTCTGCAAAGTGCTTGCACGGTGGCGTAAGCTTTATCGTTCCACTATTCCAAGCCTACGAATTTATGGATTTAACGCCAATTTCAATCGCAGTTGACTTAAGAAGCGCGCTCTCACGCCAAAACATTCGTATTGACGTACCGTCAATCTTTACCGTTGGTATCTCAACTGAGCCTGGCATTATGCAAAACGCTGCAGAACGCTTGCTTGGTTTAAAGATGAGCCAAATTCAAGAGCTTGCTAAAGATATTATTTTCGGTCAGCTCCGTTTGGTTATCGCAACTATGGACATCGAAGAAATCAACACCAACCGTGATAAGTTTTTGGACGCAGTTAGCTTAAACGTTGAAGGCGAACTTAAAAAGATTGGCTTAAGACTAATCAACGTTAACGTAACCGACATTTCAGACGAATCAGGCTATATCGTGGCTCTCGGTAAGGAAGCCGCTGCAAAAGCTATCAACGACGCTAAAATTTCCGTTGCCGAAGCTGACAGAAACGGTGCTATCGGTGAAGCAAACGCAAGAAGAGAGCAACGTATTTCAGTTGCTGAAGCCGACGCTAAAGCAATTCAAGGTGAAAACGAAGCAAAAGCAGCCATTGCAAATTCTTATTCAGAGCTCCGTCAACGCCAAGCCGAAGCCGAACAACGCGCAGTTTCAGCTGAAAAGATTAACAGCGCAAAGGCTTTAGAAGACGCTTACGCCGCTGAAAAGACAGCTGAAGACGCACGTGGTTTAAGGGAAAAATCAACCCAAGAAGCCGACGTTTTGGTTAAGGCTGAAATTTTAAAGAAGGAACTTGAATTAAAGGCTGAAGCCGAAGCTGAACAAATTCGCCGTCGTGCGCAAGGTGAAGCAGACGCTATTTTTGCCAAGATGGAAGCGCAAGCAAAGGGTGTACGCGAAGTTTTAACTGCTCAAGCTGAAGGTTTAATGGAAATCGTTAAAGCAGCAGGTGGCGACACCAACGAAGCAACAAGACTTATGATTGCCGACAAGATTGAAAAAATCGTTGAAACGCAAGTTGAAGCAATCAAGAACATCAAGATTGACAAGGTTACCGTATGGGACAGTGGCTCAAACGAAAACGGCAAAACGTCAACGGCAAACTTTATCTCCGGTATGATGGGCGCTTTGCCACCACTTAACGACGTGTTTAAGTCTGCTGGTTTAGAAATGCCAAGCATTGTTGCGCCAAAGAAAGCCGAAGAAGAAAAAGAATAGTTAAAAGCACCCGTCAGGGTGCTTTTTTTATATACCTTTACAGCTAAAATTACTAATAATTTGAGTTAGTATAATAGTAAATTGCGCGCGTTATGGATAAAACGCTTGACACTACGGCTTTTTTAGGGGTATAATTAGGGAAATTAAGGAGCAAAACTATGACGAATAAAAGCTATTACTTTTACTTTAATACTTTAGTTTTTATATTGCGTTAGTAGTTACTATTGCATTAGTTTTTGCGTGAAACCGAAGGCTTTGTAGTATATTACCTACAAAGCCTTTTTAAATAAGTCTTATATGCTTCGCAATACTTTGTCAGACATAAATTTTTGCAATTCCTGCGTACGCTTTAGTACGCTCTCTTGCAAAAATTCACGTCTTTCGCGTCTTGCTCGCATCTAAAACTTATTTACGTTAAATAGGTTTATTTGGGGTGTTTAATATTTTTAACAATTCCTGCGTACGCAAAGTACGCCCCCTTGTAAAAAACACCAAATGTCGCGTCTTGCTCGCATCTAAAACTTATTTAAGTCAAATAGGTTTATTTGTGTTATTTGGCATTTTTTGCAATTCCTACGTACGCCATAGTACGCCCCCTTGCAAAAATTCACGTCTTTCGCGTCTTGCTTGCATCTAAAACTTATTTACGTTTTAAAAATAAGACCACGTTTTAAAACGTAAACCATTGTTTCATCGCAATTTATTAAACAAAAAAATTAAACACACCATTGGGGTATAGTTATGATTATCGTTGTAAAAAACACTTGTGAACAAAATCAATTTGACAATTTAGTTGATTGGATAAAGGAACTCGGGCTTGACGTACACGTTAGCCGTGGTACGCATTCAACCGTTTTAGGGCTTGTTGGTAGCACCGAAAAGGTGGATATCGACCTTATTTCTTCGCTCGACATCGTTGAACAGGTTCAACGCGTGCAAGAGCCTTATAAAAACGCCAACCGTAAATTCCACCCGGAAGACACTATCGTTGACGTAAACGGCGTTAAGTTTGGCGGGGACAACTTCCAGCTTATCGCAGGGCCTTGCTCGGTTGAGTCGGAAGCGCAAATTATTGAAATTGCCAAGGCGGTAAAAGCGTCGGGCGCGAAAATTTTGCGTGGTGGGGCGTTCAAGCCAAGGACTTCGCCTTACGCCTTCCAAGGTCTTAAGGATTCGGGTATCGAGCTTTTGTTAAAGGCAAAACAGGAAACTGGTTTACCAGTTGTAACCGAGCTTACAAGCCTTACCCATCTTGACGTTTTCAAGGACGTTGACGTAATACAAATCGGCGCGCGCAATATGCAAAACTTCGAGCTGTTAAGGGAAGTTGGTAAAACGCGCAAGCCAATCCTTTTAAAGCGTGGGCTTGCAAATACGCTTCAGGAACTTTTAATGAGTGCCGAATACATTATGGCTGAAGGCAACGACCAGATTATTTTGTGCGAAAGGGGTATAAGAACCTTTGAAACGATGACGCGCAACACCCTTGATTTATCCGCCGTGCCCGTGTTAAGGGAAAAAACGCACTTACCTATTATCATCGACCCAAGCCACGCAACGGGCGTTGCAAGGTTGGTTGAGCCAATGTCTTTAGCGGCAGTTGGCGCAGGTGCTGATGGGCTTATTATCGAAGTGCATAACGACCCTAAACGCGCGCTTTGCGACGGTGCTCAATCAATTACGCCACAGCAGTTTGATACAATCACAAAAAAGGTCAACCAAATATTGCCAATAATTGGGCGTAAGCAGGTTTTAACAAAAACAGGGCTATAAGCCCGTTATTAAGCAAAAATCAACCAACAAAGGGGCGCGTATGAATATTTCAATTATAGGGCTGGGGCTGATTGGTGGCTCATTAGGGCGCGCAATCGTATCAAAAACCGGCGATAAGGTTTTTGCCTATGATATTGACAAAAAGGCAATGTCCACAGGCAAGCTATTGTCCTGTTACCACGAAAAACTTGACAGCGATAATCTCGACAGGATTGACGTTGCCATATTTTCGCTATACCCCGATATTTTAGAAAGCCAACTCGATTCATACTGTAAAAAACTAAAAAAGGGCTGTTTGGTTATGGACCTATGCGGTAACAAGCGCAGGGTGGTTAGCCAAATGCAAAAGTTAGCCCAACAATACCCTCATTTAGAGTTTGTAAGCGCGCATCCAATGGCAGGCAGGGAATTTAGTGGCGTTGCCCATTCAACCACTACGCTTTTTGATAGGGCGTCAATGATTTTAGTTCCCGTCAAAGCCGATATTCGTACCCTGACGTGGGTTAAGGAATATTGTCTATCACTTGGATTTGGCAAAGTCGTAACGTCAACGGCTGACGAGCACGACAGAATTATCGCCTTTACGTCACAGCTGGCACATTTGGTTTCAAGCGCTTACGTTAAAAGTGACCAAGCCCAAAAAAGCGGTGGGTTTTCGGCAGGAAGCTTTAGGGATATGACCAGAGTTGCCAAACTTTCGCCCGAGATGTGGGCAGAGCTTACTATGGATAACGCCGACCATTTAACGGTGGAGCTTGATAAGTTTATTAAGCACCTACAGGAATATCGCGACGCCTTGTCAAATGGGGATAAAGACCAACTTAAACAGCTTTTAGACGAAGGCAATCGCATTAAAATTGAAGTTGAACAAATAAGGCGCAAGAGTTAAGCGTTGACGGTGAGTTTATGAAAAACGACGTTAAAAAAATACGCGTTGCCGGTCAAACTGGTTACGACGTTATAATCGGCAGTCAAATTTTAAGTGATACGGGCGCATATTTAAGGGGGCTGTTTTCACCCTGTAAGGTTGCCGTTATCACCGACGATATCGTTGACGGGCTGTATTCCGACGCCTTGATTCAATCCCTTAAGGCGCAGGGCTTTGAAGTTATCAAATACGTTTTTGAAAACGGTGAAAAAAGTAAAAATATCGGCCTATATGCCCAAATACTTGAGTTTTTGGCCCAAAACGGAATGACGAGAAGCGATAAGATTATCGCGCTCGGCGGTGGTGTTGTGGGCGATTTAGCAGGCTTTGTTGCTTCCACCTATTTAAGGGGCATTGCTTACGTGCAAATACCCACTACGCTTTTGGCGCAGATAGATTCTTCGGTCGGTGGTAAAACTGGCGTTGACCTTAAAGAAGGCAAAAACCTTGTGGGTGCAATTTACAGGCCCTGTCTTGTTTTGTGCGATATAGACCTTTTAAATACGCTCCCTAATGAAGTTTTAGCCTGTGGTAAGGGTGAGCTTGCAAAGTACGCCATTTTAGATAGTGCCGTTTACGAGCTTGTTATGAATAGCGCAACGCTAAAAGACCTTGTTTTTGCGTGCGTAAGCTACAAGGCGAAAATCGTTGATTTAGACGAGCGCGAAATTGGGTTAAGAATGCTTTTGAATTTAGGACATACCCCTGCGCACGCTATCGAGCGTTTAAGTGGTTACACCATTTCCCACGGCATTGCAGTTGCAATGGGGCTTGAAATAATACTATGCGTAAGCAAAAAGCGTGGGTATATAGACCAAACGACTTTTAGTAAGATGAAAGCCGTTATAAACGCGCTTGTCGGCAGGGTTGATTGCCCGTACGATTTAACGGCTATTATTGAAAATATGGGTAGCGATAAAAAGCGCGCCGGCGATGACATCAATCTTGTTCTTCCCCACGCAGTTGGCGATTGCCAAATAGAAAAAATACCGTTTAACAGGCTTATAGAGTACTTTTTATGATTATGCGCATTAGAAAATCACACCTAAAGGGCACGACGCAGGCTATATGGTCAAAGTCCTTCGCCCACCGTATCGCCATTTGCAATTTTTTAGCAAATAACGGCGCTATTTTACCGTGTGATGAATTCTATTCGCAAGATATAAACGCAACGCTTAATTGCTTAAAAGCAATAAAAAATGGTGAAGCCTTGCTTGACTGTGGCGAGTCTGGTTCGACTTTACGCTTTATGCTTCCGCTTTGCTCTGCGCTCGGTGGCGATTTTGAGCTTATCGGTCACGGCAAACTACTTGAAAGGCCTAACGGCGAGCTTATTTCAGCCCTTGAAAGCCACGGCGCTATTATTACGCAGGATAGAAGTATAAAGGTTTCGGGCAGGATAAAAAGTGGCGTTTACACCTTGCGTGGCGATATAAGTTCCCAGTATATCTCGGGGCTTTTGATGGCATTGCCAATTTTAGACGGCGATAGCAAAATAGTTTTAACTACCCCAATGGTTTCCACGGGGTATATAGATATAACCTTGCAGGTTTTAAAAGAGTATGGCGTCGCGATAGAGAAAACCAGCGACGGCTTTATCGTTAATGGCAACCAAACCTTTAACGGAAATATGCAGGTTGAGGGCGACTGGTCAAACGCCGCTCCGTTTTTGGCTATGGGCGCAATCTTTGATACTGTCAGCGTAAGTGGTTTAAACTTAAACAGCGTGCAGGGCGATAAGTATATTCTTGAAATTTTAAAAATGGCAGGCGCAAAGGTTAGTTTAAAAGACGGCTTGGTTACCGTGAGTCCTAACAAACTTAAAGCATTTAGTTTTAACGCTGAAAACTGCCCCGATTTAGTGCCAGTGGTTTCAGCCCTTGCAGTATTTTGCGACGGTAAGACGGAAATTCACGGCGTTGAAAGGCTAAAGATAAAAGAAAGCGACAGGATTGCTTCAACTATTGAAATGCTTACAAATTTCAGCGTAAGCGCAAGCTTTAGCGATAATAAAATCGTTATTTTTGGTGGTGGCTTAAAGCCTGGCAAGGTGCAAAGCTACAACGACCACCGTATCGTAATGGCTTCAGCGATACTTGGTTTGTCGGCAGACGGCGAAAGCCAAATATCGGGCTATAAGGCGATTAACAAATCATTTCCACAATTTTTTGACCATATAAAAGCAATAGGTGGTGACTTTGATGCAGTTTAACGACAATCAAAAATCCGTGTTTATCGGCAACAAATTGCGCGTTGGAGTTTTCGGTGCGTCGCACGCTGAAAAGATAGGCGTTACTATTGACGGATTAAATGGCGAAAGCTTTTCAAAGCAATCAGTTGACGCGCTATTAAAAAGGCGTGCCGCAAAGGAAGGCGCTTTTTCAACCACCCGTAAAGAGCCCGACCGTGTCGTTTACGAAGCAGGCGCAACGCAGGACGATACTACGGTCTTTATAAACGATAGGCTCACGGCTTCAATTTATAATACAAGTCAGCACTCAAGCGACTATCAAAAGATACACAAAAAGCCACGCCCAAGCCACGCCGACTACGTTGGTTATGCCAAGTACGGCGACGGGTTTGACTATCGTGGCGGTGGTAAGTTTTCAGGGCGAATGACTGCGCCAATTTGTATCGCAGGCGCAATCTGTAAGGAGCTTTTAGAAAAGCGTGGCGTTAAAATCAACGCGTACCTTTCACAGATAGGCACGGTAAAGGGCAAGGGCTATAACGATATCGACGTTGAAGCTTTCGACTTTTCAAGCCTTGACAAAGCCTTCCCGGTTATCGACGGCAACGACGCGCAGAAAATGCTTGAGCAAATTCAAACTGCAAAAACCAACGGCGATTCGCTTGGTGGCGTTATCGAATGCGTTGTTCAAGGCCACGGCGTGGGCGTTGGGGAATTTATGTTCGACAGCATTGAAGGTCAGATTTCGCGCCTTGCTTTTTCAATCCCTGCAGTTAAGGGCATTGAGTTTGGCTTGGGCTTTGAAATCGCTACCCTAAAGGGTAGTACTGCCAACGACCAATTAGCCCTTAAGGACGGCAAAGTAATTACAAAAACCAACAACAACGGTGGCATAAACGGTGGTATTTCAAACGGAATGCCAATTACGTTTAGGGTGGCAATCAAACCGACGCCGTCAATCGCGCTTGAGCAAGAAACGGTGGACTTAAGCACTATGAAGCCTTGTAAAATTCAGATAGGTGGCAGGCATGACGCGTGCATTGCGCCAAGGGCCGTTGCGTGTATTGAAGCAATCACAGCCATTGCGCTTTACGATATTATTTAGGTAGATTATGGAATTAAAAGACGTTAGAGAGAAAATCGATCGCATTGATGATGAAATAGCCAAGCTTTACGGCGAGCGTATGCAGTGCGTAAACCAGGTTATCGAAGCCAAAAAACAATCGGGTAAGGCAGTTTTTGACCCTGACCGTGAAAGAAACATTATCCTGCGCGTAACCGAGCAGGTTGACGAAGACAAGCAGGTCTATTTAAAGCGCGTGTTTGAAACCATTATGGACACGAGCAAGGCTTACCAAACGGTAAATTCCGTTTACAACACCAAGCTTTCTTCACAGCTTGAAGACGCGCTTTTAAAGGG
>JAZTYT010000031.1:0-2349 GCA_045637045.1 Christensenellaceae bacterium
CCTGGCATTACGTTTGGACCACCACCGACCAATGCAATTCGCGTAGCTGTGTGGTGTGGCGTCATAAACGGTCTTACTTTAGTAATACCGTCGCTTCCGTTTAAAACACCACAAACCGAATGCACGGCAGTAGTTTCCAAAGCTTCTTGGAAGGTCATATCCGGCATAATTGAAGGTATGCACTTTGCAAGCATAGTCTTACCTGCGCCAGGCGCGCCGACCATCAAGATATTGTGATTGCCACTGACGGCAATTTCCAAAGCACGGCGTGCAACGTATTGGCCTTTGACGTACTTTAAGTCGTGTTTATAATCAGCATCGCGCGCAGGCTCGAATTCAATGTGCTCGATAACGCGACCTTCTTCGCCTTTAAGGTATAAAATAACTTCAGTCAAGGTCTTGACGGCTATAACTTCAATACCGTGTACGTGCGCTGCTTCGTTGCGATTGGAATACGGAATAATTAAACGCTTATAACCGTTTCGTTTAGCCGAAAGCGCAATGGGTAATATGCCCGTAACCGAACGAATTTCACCGTCAAGCGAAAGCTCACCCAAAAATACGGTGTCGCTGATATTACGCGTTAAGCCTTCTTCGCTAACCCTTAAAATAGCAACTGCTATAGCCAAGTCAAGCTTACTGCCTTCCTTTTTGATTTCGGCAGGCGCAAGGTTAACCGTGATTTGCGCTATCGGAAAGTTCTTGCCCGAATTTTTAATTGCCGTGCGTACCCTTTCTTTTGATTCCTTTACGGCAGTATCAGGCAAGCCAACCACGTCAAATTTGGGCATCCCACGGGAGATGTCGGCTTCAACTTCAACGGGTATTCCGTCCAACCCTAAAAGTGCGTATGACGTTACTTTTGAAATCATTTTTACACCTTTTAACCTTCGTTTATACCCAAAAAACTAATGCTATTTTGCTTTAAATCGAGTCAAAAATCACGCACGACGGTTTTTTGAATATTATATCTATAATGCAACAACTTTTTTTATTTGTCAAGATATTTTTTTGCCTTTCTTAAATTAAATATAAATAATATTGTCGCAAGGGCGCGCTTATTAGCAGTTTTTAGAACTTTAGAAGTGCTGAATTTGTCGCTTTTTAAACTGAATTTTGGCATTTTTAGGGCATATTTTTTGGTTATAAGAGCAAAATAATTTTATGCTTGTAATTTTTTTCAGGGCAATAATTATTTTTGCAACCTTAATAGTTATAATGCGCTTGATGGGTAAACGCCAAATCGGTGAAATGCAACCCTTTGAGTTTATTATTACCCTTTTGATTGCCGAGCTTGCCTGCGTGCCTATGACTGACGTTTCAATACCGTTAATTTACGGAATCGTTTCGGTGTTTGCAGTTTTTATTTTACACCAAACGCTAACTATTTTAGAGCAGTCCTGTTCCCTGTTTAGGCGCATCGTTGACGGAAAGCCTTCTGTTGTGATAAACAAAAACGGCGTTGACGTTAACGAGCTTAAAAAAAATAATATGGACGTTAACGACCTTATTGAATCCTTGCGTTCAACGGGTAACTTTACACTCGATTCGGTCCACTATGCAATTTACGAGTCAAACGGTAAGCTTTCGGTATTAAAATCTGAAAAATCTGGTAACTGTGAACAAATGCCAATACTTTTGGTTTCCTGTGGGCGCGTGCAAAAGCATAATTTATCACTTTTAAAGCTTGACGCTGATTTTTTGAATACCTTTATGAAGGACAACCAAATCAAGAGCCTGAAGCAAATTCAGGTGTTAACGCTTGACGGGTGTGGAAACGTCTATCTTCAGCTTGTCGGTCAAAAATATAAAACGCTTAAAATAAATCTACCACAAGGGGTATATTGGTAAAGGGGGCTATATGTTTAAATCTATACTTTCAGTAGTAATCGTGACTTCGCTTATAGTGGTTGGCGCAATGGTGGAAGGCATTTATCTTAAAAATTCGTTTAACGACCTCATAACTATAGTTGATGAAATTTCAGATAAATTGGAAAACCAAACGGCTGTTAAAGACGACGTACTTTCAATGCAAAAACTGTGGATTAAGAAAAAACAAAAACTGCATATTTTTATTCCCCATACCGAAATTAAGGAAATCGATTTATGGATATCCGAGTGCGTAACCTATACCCAATACAAAAAATACGAGGACGCTTTAGCAAAATGCGAAGTCGTTAAAGAACTGTGCGAACAAATACCAAAAAGCTTTGAAGTCAAGATACAAAACCTATTTTAACCGTAAAAAAGTGGGTTTAATCGACTTATAGGCCGACTTTTGTAAAAAATACAAAGCCGTGGCAAACCTGCCACGGCTTAATTTAATTTGTTAATTTTTGGTTTTCTTTA
>JAZTYT010000032.1:0-2372 GCA_045637045.1 Christensenellaceae bacterium
AAAAAGCACCCGTTTGGGTGCTTTTTTGTAATGAATAATTAAGAATGAATAATGAAGAATTTTGGTCAGTTTGGGGCTTGCGATTGCAAGCTCCAAAACCTTTATAAAATTTAAAACAATACTTAAGGCGAGTGTGGTTAAACAACTTGTTAGCCTATACCAAGACGTTGTTTTAAACGCGTTGCATTTAAATAATAACTTCATAAAAATGCAACTCCGGCAAGCAAGTTTGCCCGCAAGCATTTTTACTCGTTATTGAATCTTACGGATTGCAACGCTCACTTAGAGTGAGACGTTGTCATCCTGAGCCTTTGCCATTGGCAAACGGCGTCAGGATCCCCTTGGTTAACAAGATAACTTAAGTGAAGACATTCTTCATTTTAAATTCTTCATTCAAAAGCCCCTTTTAGCAAACACTAAAAGGGGCAACGTTTTTTTAAATTCATCTTTTATAGGGTGTGTAATAGCATTGACAGGGTGGTTTTTGTGGCTGACTGGGTTGACACTTTTGGTTATTATGACAAGGCGTATCGTCACCAGTCTTTTTACAACAATCGCATTTACAACAAGGGGATTTTTGCGCGCAACATTTATCAATTAAGGTCTTTGCGCCTATTATGGATAGTGAAAGGAGAACAACTTGGTTTATCTTCATTGTAAAACACTAAAAGCCTAAGGCTTTGTTATTACCTTATGCTAAGCCAAAATTATTTGTTACAAATCCGCTACAAAATAAAAAAACAAATTTATTTGTTTTGCTTGACGGTTTTTGGTAAGGCGTGATATAATTACAAGGTAACTTATTTATTAAGGGGCGTTAGGTATGAAGATTAAAGAAAACGCAAAAACTTACGGCATTATTGGGCTTGGCCCGTTTGGTAGAGAGCTTATTGCAAAGCTTGTTGACTCGGGCGAAAAGGTTATTGCCTGCGATAAACGTCAGGACCGTGTTGACAAGGTTTTAAAGCTTACAAAAACCACCCACGTTGTTGACGGCTACGACAAAGTAACCCTTAAAAAGCTTGGCTTTGACAAGTGCGATATAGTTGTGGTTTGTATTACCCAGTCGGTTGACATCTCCGTTTTGACCGTTATGACCTTGCTAAATATCGGCGTTAAACGCGTTATAGCCAAGGCTATGAGTACCGAACACGCTGAAGTTGTATCCAAGCTTGGCGCGGAAACCGTTTACCCGGAAAGGGATATGGCAATCCGTCTTGCAAACAAGCTTCAGGTTGATGCAGGTATCGACTACGTTGAGCTTGGCGAAAGCATTAACATCAGCAAGATTGCCGTGCCACAGGTTTTCGTGGGGAAAAGCGTTATCGAAGCTTCAGTCCGCGCGCGCTTTGGCGTAAACATTATCGCAATAGAAAACAAGGGCGAAGTTTTAGAAACCGTTAAGCCCGAATACGTTTTCAGGTTTGGCGATATCTTATACCTTTGCGGAAACAGAAAGGCAATCAAATCAATTTCCACCTGGCTTGGCAACAACTTATAACGGGTTAGGCGCGCAAATTTTGCCGATAAAACATTATTTTTTATAAAAGCCTTGACAAAACGGTCTTTTTATAAGATAATACCTATATATTTAACAATAATCGAACTAATTTTTTGGGGGTACACTTATGAACGTTATTACCATCAGCCGTGAGTTTGGCAGTGGCGGTAGGGAGCTTGGCAAACGCCTTGCAGAAGCGCTTGGTTATGCATACTATGATGATGAAATCATTACTGAAATCGCTAAAGAAACCAATTTAAGCGAAGAATATATTACGTCAGCCGTTGAACGTGGCTGGTCGGGTTTTAGCTTCCACTACGGCAGGTCGTTCCACCCACAATTCAACAAGGTTGCAGTTGAAGTTTTAACAGCACAAACCAACGTTTTGAAAAAGCTTGCTTCAAAATCAAACTGCGTTATCGTTGGTAGAAGCTCGGCCGCTATTTTAGACGATTTAAAGCCGTTAAAGATTTTCGTTTGCGCTGACACCCAATACAAGATTGACCGTTGCAGAGAGAAAAACCCTGCTGACGCGGATATCCCTGATGCAGAGCTTATTAGAAATTTCAAACGCATCGACAACGACAGAAAGAGATTGCACGAACAGCTCACCAACACCGAATGGGGTAGTGGTAAGGCTTATAATATCAGCGTTAATACGACTGGTCTTGAAATCAAACAAATCATTCCAGCTCTTTCACAATTTGCAAAGACTTGGTTTGAAACTCACAGTAAATAATTTTTAAGCGACCTTAAAGGGTCGCTTTTTTTATTGTATTTTGTTGACATTGCCGTTTTGCAGTGCTAAAATTAGCAGTAATAAAGCCGTTATACTAAAGGCTTAAAGATTGCTACTTATTTGCTTAAATTG
>JAZTYT010000033.1:0-6100 GCA_045637045.1 Christensenellaceae bacterium
TTCTTTTTCTAATTTGGCGCTGTCACAAATAACGGTTGATAAAATAAGCCTTATATACGTCGCAATACTTTGTTATTTGGTATTTTTTACAATTCCTGCGTACGGCAAGTACGCCCCCTTGCAAAAAACGCCAAATGCCTAGTCTTGCTCGTATCTAAAACTTATTTTGGTGAGTTATTTTATTTGCTTGCTCAATAAAAAATCAACCGTTTTTTGTTCCATCGCTTTTTATTATTGACTCTGTGTGTAGTTTAGGCACAGGGATTTTTGGTGTGAAAGGGTGTTTTATGGAAAAGTTTCATATCGGCAAAGTGTTAAAGCCACAGGGCATTAACGGTCAAATTAAAATTGCAGACTACACCGACGGTTTATCTTCGGTTAAAAATATCAAGGTGGTTTATCTTGATAACGACGAGTACAAGGTGCTTAACTTAAGCGCTCACGACGGCGCTCTTATTTTGGCGCTTAAAGGCGTTGCCGACAGAAACACGGCAGAGCTTTTACGTGGCAAGGAAGTTTACGCGCTTCGCGATGAGATTGAAAAGGATGAAGACAGGTTTTTCATCGTCGATATCATTGGTTGCGCCCTTTATTTGTCAAGTGGTAAGCATATTGGCGAAATTATAGATATCAAAACCACGAACGTTGATATTTTCGTTGCTCAAACCCAAGAGGGCGTATGTTATTTTCCATTTTTGAAAAAGCTTAACTACACGGTGGATATCGAAAACAAGAAAATCACCGTTGATAGCAAGGCTTTCACTGAAGTCGTATTTTATGAAGGCAAATGAGAATTGATATTTTAACTTTATTCCCCGATATGTTCAAGCCCCTTTACGAAAGCGTAATCGGTAGGGCAGTTAAGGGCGGAAAAATTCAAATAAACGTTACGGATATCCGTGACTATACTGAAAATAAGCACAGAAAGTGTGACGACTACACCTTTGGTGGTGGCGCAGGTATGGTTTTAACGCCACAGCCCGTTGCTTCAGCGATTGAAGCAATCGACCCTGACCATAAGGCCCACCGTATTTATATGTCGCCAAAGGGTACAACCTTTTCCCAAAAGGCCGTTTCACGCCTACTATCTTACGAGTGGATCGTGCTTTTATGCGGTCACTACGAAGGCGTTGACCAACGCATCATTGATTTATTCATTGATGAAGAAATGTCAATAGGCGACTACGTTTTAACTGGTGGCGAGCTTCCTGCAATGGTAATAACCGACGCAGTTTGTAGGTACGTTGACGGTGTTATTTCAAGCGATTCGTTAAAGAACGAAACCTTTACCGATTATTTGGTTGAATACCCACAATACACACGCCCACAGGAGTTCCGTGGCCTTAAAGTGCCTGACGTTTTGATTTCGGGTAACCACCAGGAAGTTGATAAATGGCGTTATCAGCAATCTTTAGAGCTTACTAAAAAGCTTCGGCCCGACGTTATTGAAAAGATGGAGGTCGAAAAGGGTGAAAAATAAATTTGTAAATTACCTTATTAGGATTATTATAAAAGGGGAGTGATACAGTGCAAACGATTCAATGGTTCCCAGGCCATATGACAAAGGCCTTGAGAATGATGGAAGAAAACGTAAAGCTTTGTGACGCCGTTATCTACGTTTTAGACGCGCGCGCACCTTTTGCGTGCATCAATAAAAAGTTAAACGCGCTTATCGGCAACAAGCAAGTCGTGTATTTGCTTAATAAAATCGACCTTGTTGAAAGGCGTGACGTTGACCTTGTACTGCGCGAATTTACTTCCCAAAACAAACGTGTTTTAACTACGGTCGGGACAACGCTAAAAGACGGAAAGTCGGTCTATAACGCGATTATCGACCTATTAAGCGAAAAAATTCAAGCAAAAAAGGCCAAAGGCATAACAAAGGCAATGCGCGTTATGGTATGTGGCATACCAAACACTGGCAAGTCAACCGTTATCAATTCTTTGTGCGGTAGAAAGCAAGCCGCAACGGGCGATAAGGCAGGCGTTACCAAGGGCAAGCAATGGATAAAGCTTTACGACGTTGAGCTTTTAGACACGCCCGGCACTATGCCACCTGCGTTTGAAAACCAAATTTACGCCCACCACTTGGCGTATATCGGTAGCATAAACGACAGCATTTTGGATATGGAAAGCTTGTGCTTGGACTTTATTGAAGAACTATCGACCAACCACAAGGGCGTGCTTAACGGTAAGTACGGCGTAAACGAGGATTTGCCACCTATTGAAATTTACGAAGCAATTGCGAAAGCGCGTGGATTTTTACTGCGTGGTGGTGAGTTTGACTATGAACGTTGTGCGCGTGCCGTTATTGATGATTTTAGAAAGGGTAGGTTAGGAAAAATATGCCTAGAAAAATCTACGATATAGAAGAAAAATTGGTGTTTGAACGCGAGTGTTTAGCGCAAGGCAAAAAGTATATTGCAGGCGTTGACGAGGTTGGCCGTGGCCCGCTGGCTGGGCCTGTGGTTTGCGCTTCGGTAATTATGCCACTCGACGATGAAAGCTTGATTATGGGTATTGACGATAGCAAAAAGCTTTCGGAAAAGAAGCGCGAAGAGCTTTCTGCAAAAATACTTGAAAAGGCTATTGCGTACAAAATTTGCCTTGTTGATAACGAGCGCATTGACCAAATAAACATTTTAAACGCAACTAAGGAGTGCATGTGCGAGTGCGTAAACGCCCTTGCGGTAAAGCCTGACGTTTTGTTTGTTGACGCGTTAAAATTAGACGTTGACGTAGAGCAAAAATCCCTAATCGGTGGCGACGCTAAAAGTTATACCATAGGCGCTGCTTCGATTATTGCAAAGGTTTACCGTGACAGGCTTATGCTTGAATACGATGAAAAATACCCTGAATACGGCTTTGCAAAGAACAAGGGTTACGGCACGAAAGCGCATATTGACGCAATTAAAGGGGTAGGGCCATGTCCGATACACAGAAGAACCTTTATAAAAAACTTTTGGGGGCAAAAGGAGAGCTAAAAGCCAAAGCCTTTTTACAAAAAAAGGGGTATAAAATTTTAGCGCACAATTATACTACAAAGTTGGGCGAAGTTGATTTAATCGGCTTATACGCCGACTTTTTAGTGTTTATTGAAGTAAAAACACGCAACGGCAATCGATACGGCGAGCCTTGTGAAGCGGTTAATTTTGAAAAGCAACAGCACATTAAAAGCACAGCGCAGTTATACATTTTAGAAAACAAGTTAACCAATTTACAACCACGTTTTGACGTAATTGAAGTAACCAAAAACAATATTAATCACATTGAGGACGCTTTCTAATGTTAATTTCAGTTTCAACAGCATCTGGCGTTGAGTCGGCAACCAAGAGAGAGCTTTATAAGTTATTGGGTATTGACGCTCCTGCGATAAACGGCAGGATTACCTTTGAAGGCGACTATAAAGCGCTTGTTGATTGCAATATAAACCTTTCGACTGCAAGCAGGGTATTTTTGGTGCTTGCACAGTTTAAGTGTTGCGATTTTGACACCCTATACGATAACCTTTTTGAAATTGATTGGAAGCAGTTTATTCCTGAAAAATCGAAGGTTATAATTTCGCCAAAGCTTGTAGACAGCAAGTTAAACGCCTTTTCTGCAACCCAATCGGTAGCAAAAAAGGCTATTTGTGAAAAACTTAAAAAGCAGTATAAGGCAAATATCTTACCTGAAACAGGCAAGGTTTTTGAAGTTGAAATTGCAATCACTCACGATTTTTGTCAGGTTTGCTTGAACACTTCGGGCGAGAGCTTACACAAAAGGGGATACCGTAACCTTTACGGTCAAGCCCAGTTAAAGGAAACCTTGGCTTCAGCAATGATAGAACTTTCCGTTTGGAATCCGTCAAGACCGTTCGTTGATTTATTCACGGGTACGGGTACTATCGCTATTGAAGCCGCTTTAAAAGAGAAAAACCAAGCCCCAGGGCTTAGGCGTAAATTTGATTTTGAAGCCTTCACTAATTTTGACGTAAAAGTACTTGAACAAGCTAAAAGTGACGCTATAAGCCGATTATCGACTGAAAAGCCGTTAAAAATACACGCTTTTGACGTTGATGAAAAGCAGTTGAAATTAGCCCACCAACACGCAAAAAGGGCTGGCGTTGCCGATATCATTGAATTCCACGAGCAAGATATGGCAACCTTTAAGTCAACCGTAAGTCGTGGCGTTGCATTTGCCAACCCACCGTACGGCGAAAGGCTTGAAGACAGACCAATGATTGAAAAGCTTTATAAGGATTACGCAAACGTAAGGCGCAATAACGCGGAGTGGTGTTTTTATACCATTACGCCCGTTACCGACTTTGAAAAGCTTTTCGGGGCGCGCGCTGATAAAAAGCGCAAGCTTTACAACGGCAGGATTGAGTGTTGCTTTTACGCCCACCTTGCAAAAAGCAACAAAAAATAAGACCGTAAACAATTTTAAAAAGCGCAGTTTTGCGTTCAATTTTAAAACGAAGCCAAGTTACTGTAAAAAGGCTTCGTTTTTCTATTTTTGGTTTAAATTTAAGCCGTAAGACCAATTTTAAGCAGAAAAAGCACTAATTTTAATTATAATAATTAAAAATTCGCTAAAAATTGCAGAACAATAATTGACTATGAGCCCACTTTGTTGTATAATATTTGGGCTGGTGTGAATGAGTTGGGTTTAATTTATTCACCAAGCGCACAAAATTTTGGCAAAAAAAAATAATAATATATTTATTTGAAGGAGTATTAAATGAAGTACGTTTATTTGTTCAAAGAAGGCAACGCAACCATGCGTGAGCTTTTAGGCGGTAAGGGCGCAAACCTTGCTGAAATGACACATATCGGCTTACCAGTACCACAAGGCTTTACAGTTACAACAGAAGCCTGCACCAAGTATTATGAAGACGGCAGAAGAATTAACGAAAGCATCCAACAAGAAATTATGGATAACATCGTTAAGCTTGAAGAAATCACCGGCAAGAAGTTCGGCGACAAGGAAAATCCATTATTAGTATCAGTTCGTTCAGGCGCAAGAGCGTCAATGCCTGGTATGATGGACACTATTTTAAACCTTGGTCTTAACGAAGAAGTTGTTCAAGTTTTATCTGAAAAATCAGGCAACGCAAGATGGGCATGGGACTGCTACAGAAGATTTATCCAAATGTTCTCTGACGTTGTTATGGAAGTTTCAAAGAAGGAATTTGAAGTTTTAATCGACGAATTAAAGGAAAGAAAAGGCATCGTTTACGACGTTGACTTATCAGCTGAAGACTTAAAGGAATTAGCTGACCAATTCAAAGCAAAATATAAAGCTGCATTAGGCAAAGACTTCCCAACCGAACCAAAGGAACAACTCTTTGAAGCTGTTAAAGCAGTATTCAGAAGCTGGGACAACCCACGTGCAAACGTTTACAGAATGGACCACGATATTCCATACAGCTGGGGTACTGCCGTTAACGTACAAGAAATGGTATTCGGCAACATGGGCGACGATTGCGGTACTGGCGTTGCGTTCACACGTAATCCTGCTACTGGCGAAAAGGGCCTTATGGGTGAATTCTTAATGAACGCACAAGGTGAAGACGTTGTTGCTGGTGTAAGAACTCCAATGCCTATTGCAAAAATGGCTGAAATTATGCCTGAAGTTTATGAACAATTCCTAGGAATTTGTAAAACTCTTGAAAATCACTATCATGATATGCAAGATATGGAATTCACAATTGAAGATAAGAAACTTTATATGCTTCAAACAAGAAACGGTAAGAGAACAGCTGCTGCTGCTATCAAAATCGCTTGTGATTTAATCGATGAAGGAATGATTACTGAAGAAGAAGCATTGATGCAAATTGATGCTAAAACTCTTGATATGTTACTTCACCCAACATTCGATGTTGCTGCTCTTAAAGAAGCAGACAAGAACAATGTTATCGGTAAAGGTATCGCTGCATCTCCTGGTGCTGCAGCTGGTAAAGTTGTATTTACTGCTGAAGATGCTGTAGTTGAAGGTAAGAAGGGTGAAAAAGTTATCCTTGTTAGACTTGAAACTAGCCCAGAAGATATCGAAGGTATGAAATACTCTCAAGGTATTCTAACTGTACGTGGTGGACAAACTTCACACGCTGCGGTTG
>JAZTYT010000034.1:0-3504 GCA_045637045.1 Christensenellaceae bacterium
ATTTTTATTTTGTTTTCTTTAAGTACGGCCTTGGCGTTAGGGTTTATAGATTGCTCGCTAACGCTTATGCCGTAGGAAGAAACGGACAATTCAAGCTCGGGGTGGTTTAACAATTTTTGCTTAAAGATATAAAGTGCCATAGGACTTCTGCACGTATTCCCCGTACAGACAAAGCATAGCTTTTTCTTGTCACTCATCGTTATACCC
This sequence comes from Christensenellaceae bacterium, assembly GCA_045637045.1. GTDB lineage: Bacteria > Bacillota > Clostridia > Christensenellales > Borkfalkiaceae > UBA4636. The sequence continues at coordinate 208 of JAZTYT010000034.1, forward strand.
CCTGTTTAAAATTAACCAAAAGCCTTTAAAAAACGATTTTCAACGCTTAACGAAACTTCATCGGTTATAGGGAATTTATAGCCGATTGCAAGGTCAAAGCGCTCGGCTTCCCTTAATCCAAAGTATAGCCTTGAAGCCATTTGGTTGCCGTTTTCCCCTAAATCAAACACGTTAAGCCCTTTAAAATGGCAAACGTCTTGGGTTCGACAAATAATGACGGCTGTTTTATTTTGGCTCACAGTTTCGTTATAAAGCTTGATTACGTCTTCAATTTTACCGTATTCAAAAACTGCAGTTTGAGTTTTTGGGCAATAATGCTTATATTTAGTGCCCGGTGAACGCGCGTTAAGCGTGCTATCTTGATTTGCGTAAACGCACTTGCCCGTAACCTTTGCTATCATTTCAGCCGTAACCAAACCTTTGCGTAAAATAACAGGATAATCACCCGTTACGTCAACGACGGTTGATTCGATACCGCCTTCACACCTTCCCCCGTCTAAAATCATTGGTAGCCTTTGCTTAAAATCAGCAAAAACGTGTTCAGCCGTTACGGGACTGGTGTGCTTTGAAAGGTTGGCTGACGGTGCGGCAATGGGGAGATTAACAGCCTTTAAAAAGCTTTGCGCACCTTGGGAATCGGGCATACGGATAGCAAGTGTTTTAAGCCCGCACGAAACTAAATCGCTTACGACGTTTCGGCTATTAAACACCAACGTAATAGGCCCTGGCATAAACTCGTTTATAAGAGCTTTTTGATAGGGCTTGTCAAGATAAACGAGCTGGGCAATATCGTAATCCTTATGCACGTGCACGATAAGTGGGTTATCGCTTGGCCTACCCTTTAATTCAAAGCATTTTTTAATAGCTTCATCTAAAAAAGCATTTGCGCCAAGCCCGTAAACCGTTTCCGTAGGAAACGCCACTAACTGCCCGTCAAGTATATACCCTTTCGCCCTTTGCAGGCTTTCGTCGGTTATTGGATAAATAGTTTTATCGCTACCGTTAGTCGTAGAAGGCATCGTCGTCACCTTGATTCGGTATTGATTTTTCCAAGCTGTCTAAATCTTCTTTAGAATAGGTTGAAAGCTTTGAATCCTGATCGTCTTCATCGTTTCTATAGGCTGGCGGTGGTGTTGGACCGTCAGTTTTAGCGATATTAACAAACTTACAGAATTCGCCCTTAAAGATAAGCTCAAAGGTATCGCAAACGCCGTTACGGTTTTTAGCAATAATGACTTCGGTAATAACGTTTTGCGGTCTTTCTTCAGGCATTTCGGGCTTGTGTAAGAACATTACAAGGTCGGCGTCTTGCTCGATTGCACCCGATTCTCTCAAGTCGGAAAGCATAGGCCTACCACCTTTACGTGAAGTAACCTGACGCGATAACTGTGAAAGCGCAATTACAGGACAGTCAAGTTCCTTTGCAATCATCTTTAAGTTACGTGAAATGTCAGTAACTTCTTGTTGACGGCTTTCAACGTTCTTTTTAGCCGTTTGCATAAGTTGCATATGGTCAACTACGATTAAGTCAAGCTTGCCCTGACGCATTTTTAAACGCCTTGCGCGTGATAAAACGTCTTGCGGGGTAACGTTTGAGCTTTCGTCAACAAAGATTTTGGCGTTGGATAAAAGTTTTTTGGTATTCCAAAGCCTTTGGAAGCCCTTTTCATCAGCCTGTAAAAGCCTACCCTTTAAAGCGGCGTCCATAGGTACGTTACCAACCGAGCAAAGCATACGTTGTGCAAGTTCTTCCTTGGTCATTTCAAGTGCGAAAACTGCGCAAACGGCATCGCCTTTTATGGCAAGGTTTTCAACGATGTTCATAACGAAAGTCGTTTTACCAACAGACGGTCTTGCGGCGATGATTATAAGGTTGCCCTTGTGTAAGCCGTTTGTCATATAGTCCAAAGGGGTAAAGCCCGTTTTTATGCCAGTTGCATAGTTTTTGTCTTTTTGTAATTTTTCAAATTTTTCAAGTACAGGGTCAAAATAATTACCAATTTGTTCAAGCCCGTGCTTTTCGTCCTTTTCGGCAATATCAAAAATCAACTTTTCGGCATAGGAAAGCGACTTATCACTATCGGTGCTCACGGTTGAGTCTTCAATGATAAGGTTTGAGCTTGTTATAAGCTTTCTTAAAATGCCGTCACGCTTAACGATTGACAAGTATTGGTCGTAGTTGGCCGATGAAGGTATTACTTTAGTAATATCGGTAAGATAACCAATACCCCCTACCTTTTCAAGCTTGCCGTTCTTTTGTAATAAATCGGCAAGAGTAACAAGGTCAACAGGCACGTTTTTAAGCATAACTTCACGCATATTGGAAAAGATTATTTTGTGTGATTCAACCAAAAAATCTTCTTCAGAAAGCGATGAAATAATGTCAAGCTGTACAACTTGGTCTAAAAGGATAGAAGCAAGAACCGATTGTTCGGCTTCAAGATTGTAAGGCATATTTTTAGCCATAATTATCACCTGTAAAAAATTATTTTAGGTTTGCCTTGCAAGGTTGCCCTTGCAAAGCGCGTTTAGTTTTAATCAAAGATTAAAGTTTAAATTAGAGTTTAATTTGTTCAAACTGGTCAAGGGCTGATTCAAAAGACTTCATTGCGCTTTCAAACGCGTCTTTTTTGGTTAAATCAACGCCGGCAATCTTTAATAATTCAACTGGGCTTGCGCTACCACCTGACGATAAGAACTTCTTGTAATCTTCAACGGCAGGCTTGCCTTCGGATAAAATTCTTTCAGCGATAGAAATTGCGCTTATGATACCCGTTGCGTACTTATAAACGTAGAACGCGTTATAAAAATGTGGAATTCTTGCCCATTCCCAAGAAATTTCCTTGTCGGAAACAACGCCCTTACCGTAGTATTTTTTGTTGAGCTTGTGGTATTCCTTGCAAAGGTAATCTTTAGTAAGTGGAATGCCCTTTTCAGCAGAATCGTGAGCTAAATATTCAAATTCAGCAAACATCGTTTGACGGAAAAGAGTGCTCTTAATCATATCGGTATAGTATGAGAGCAAGTATTTTTTAAGCTTTAAGTCATTGCTTTCGCGTAATAAGTAGTTAAGGAGTAAGACTTCGTTTACGGTGCTTGCAACTTCGGCAACGAAAATTCTATAGCTTGCCTTGTTTTGTGGCTGGTGCTTATTAGAATAATAAGTGTGCATTGCGTGGCCTAATTCGTGCGCAATGGTAAAGATATCGGCCGTCGTTTGTTGGTAGTTAAGCAATACGTATGGGTGCTTGAACGCATAAACGCCAGTTGAGTAAGCGCCACTACGCTTACCTGGGG
>JAZTYT010000035.1:0-1834 GCA_045637045.1 Christensenellaceae bacterium
CCTACGACACGTAGCAGAAAATTAAAAAATCGACCTTATTACTAATAATCAACCAGATTTTGCCACTTGAAAAACTTTCAAGTGGCTTTTTGCTTGATTACTTGGTTATTATTGGTGCAAAGGCGTTGCGTTTGTGCTATAATACACGTATCAGTTACGTAAAAGGAGCAAACTTAATGGAAAACACCTTTGGCGTTTTTTTAAGAAAAATGCGCCTTGAAAAAAACTTAACGCAAAAAGAATTAGCGCACTTGTTATTCGTTTCCGAGTCAACCGTTAGCAAGTGGGAAAAGAACGTTGCGCGTCCCGACATTACGCTTTTGCCTAAATTGTCTGAAATTTTAGGGGTTACCGAACACGAGCTTATAACTGCAAGCATTGACGATAAGACACGCGAAGAAAAAGCGCAGGCTAAAAAATGGCGCGCGTTTTCATTGACCTGGAGCTGGTTTTTCTATATTGCTTACGCGTTAGCGCTGATTCCGTGTTTTATTTGTGATTTGGCAATAAACAAAGGGCTAACCTGGTTTTGGATAGTTTTTTGCGCTTTAATCCTTGCATTTACCTTTACCAACCTGCCAAAGTTAATAAAGAAACGCAAGCTGTTATTGCTTCCGTTATGTGAATATTTAGCGCTCGTTTTGCTTTTTGGCGTTTGCTGTATTTACACCAATAGGAATTGGTTTTGGATACCGACGTTATCCGTGCTTTTCGCGTTGATAACGGTGTTTGTGCCCATCTACATATCCAAATACGACCTATTTAATAAAATAAGAAAGGTTAGCGAGTTTGTTTCTGTTGCTATTGATTTTATTGCGCTTAACGTCTTGCTTATTGTTATTAACGGGTACACCTTGAAAAACGGCGACTCTAACGGCTGGTGGTACTTTAAACTTGCATTACCAATCGTTTTTTGTGTATATCTTGCACTAAACGTACTATTTTGCGTGAAATTCCTTAAAATAAACAGGGCGCTTAAGACAAGTTTAATCCTATTTTTGACCGACGTTTTTATGTACCTGCCACCAATCTTTATAAAAGCCCGAAACCCTGCAATTCAAAACGAGATTAAGGATTGGAACGTTTTTAACGCAGATTTATCACGCTGGCAGGCTGACGTAACGCTTACACAAAACGTAAACCTTATTATATGCTTAACGCTATTATCATTAGCGCTTGCGTTCTTAATAGTGGGGCTTGTTTGTCATAAACGGGCAAAAACCAAACGCTAAAACTTTCGCAAGGTTTTTAAAAGTCAAAAGAAGCACTCAACAGGTGCTTCTTTTTTGTTTTTCTAATAACTTAAAAAACTATGACACGAACGCGAAATTGTAAGGAATTGAGATACTAAACCAGAGTATAAAGTGTATGGTTTTATATAATAGAACAAATAATTTTATATAAGTCTTGTTAAATGGTTAATTATATGCTATAATGGGTTTAGCTAATAACTGCTAAAAAAGTTTGAATAACGTAGGGGGTAAAAGTTTATGGGTGTTACGAGCAAAGTTAAGACAACGCGTATAACTGGTAGTATTGCTTTAGTTTTGGCAATATGTTTATCAGTTTTCTTGTTTTCGACCGGTTGTGATGCCGATTTAGAAGGCTTAATGCCCACCACAAACACGATTATTGGCGTTTCGTGGGATAGGAGCGAAAGTACTGCGCTTACAAGATTGACAACCGATACCGACGAAATCGTGACTGAAAGCATTGAAACCGAGCCCATTGCAGGGGTTGGCGCGCAGGTCGGCGCTTCGCCCTTTGACAACTATTATCCTTGGAACGCAATGATGGAATATTACGTTGTGGATAACGAGCTGATTAAAGCAAA
>JAZTYT010000036.1:0-2618 GCA_045637045.1 Christensenellaceae bacterium
TCAGGTCCGTTGCTTGATAGAATCGACCTGCAAATTCAGGTTGACAGCGTCAAGTACGATGATTTAGTGTCGGAAGACGAAGAAGAATCATCGAAAAAAGTACGCGCAAGGGTAAACAAGGCAAGACAAATTCAGCTTGAACGCTTTAAAGACGACGGCATTACTACCAACGCACAAATGAGCGAGCGAGAGCTTAATAAATATTGCAAGCTTTCGCCTGAAAACGAAAAATTATTCAAACGCTCCTTTGAAGCGTTACACCTTTCTGCACGTGGCAGAAGCAGGATTTTAAAGGTTGCAAGAACTATTGCCGACCTTGACTATTCTGAAAACATTGAAAAGAAGCACCTTTTAGAAGCGATTGGATATCGTAGCTTTGATATGAATCAATAATAAAGGATTTTTATGACTAATTATACTAACGATGAACGCGCCCTTTTGGCTTTATGTTCACTCAAAGGGCTTGAATACCGACACGAAAGTAAGCTTTGCGAGTTGGTTTCAAGACCAGCCAAGCTTTTTGAACGCGATAGCGTGGTTAAACAGTATTTGGACAAGGCGATAGGCGAAGCGAAAGCCAAAACCGTTTTGATGTCGCTTACGACCGAATACGCCGACTATTGCGTAAATCAGCTTGATAAACGCGGGGTTAAAGCAATAACAATTTACTCCCCGAATTATCCTACGCGTTTAAAAATGATTTCAGCGCCACCTTTAGTGCTTTACTGCAAGGGTAACGTTGAACTTTTGGATAGTACAAAATCGTTAGGTATAGTCGGTTCACGCAAAACTTTAAGCTATGCCGAAAGCTTTGCAAAAGATATAGCTAAAACCCTGTCTTCCGTTGGCGTTACTATAGTAACGGGTAGTGCAACGGGCGCTGATAAGTCGGCAATACAGGGTGGGCTTGAAAACAATAAAATCATCAGCGTAATTGCAGGTGGCTTGGACCACGTTTATCCCGATTGCAATAAAGCAATAATAGAAGAAGTGGTTAAAAAGGGCTTGGTTATTTCCGAATACCCACCCGATACGATGCCGGCCTTTTGGATGTTCCCCGTGAGAAATAGGATTATCGCAGGGCTTTCAGATTGCGTGTTGATTTGTAGTGGCGATAAACAAAGTGGCGCGCGACACACAGCCGAGTTTGCTTTAGATTACGGCAGGGAATTATACGCCTTTCCGTATTCTGTCGGTATAAAATCGGGCGAGCTTTGTAACGAGCTTATTAAAAACGGTGCATATTTATGTGATTCAGTTGAAGATTTATTAAATGCTTTTAACGTTTCAAACAAACAAGTGGAACAAAGCCTTGAAACTCAACTTGATGAAGACGAATTAAAGCTGTATTCAGCAATCAAAGACGGCCTTGACGATATGAACGCTTATTGTCTAAACAATAACGTTAAGTTTTACGAAATCGCCCCCATACTTTCAGAGCTTGAAATTAAAGGGCTTATCGTTAAAACCGCAGGCAACAAATTTAAACCGACCAAATAAAGCCTTATACGTTAGGTTTTCGGTTTTACCTAAACTCAAATTTGGATACTAGATAAGGAGTTTTATGCAACTAATTATTGTAGAATCGCCTTCAAAGGCAAAAACTATTGAAAAATATTTAGGTGGCAAAATTAAGGTTGACGCAAGTGGTGGTCACGTACGTGATTTACCCGAAAAGCGTTTAGGCGTAAACGTTACCGATAATTTTGAGCCTAATTACGTTATAACACAGGATAAACGCGCAGTTATTAAGCGCTTACAAGATAAATGTGACAAGTGCGATAAAGTTTACCTTGCAACCGACCCTGACAGGGAAGGCGAAGCAATCTCTTGGCACTTGCAGGAAGTTTTAAACTTAAAAGGTAAATCACAACGTATCGTTTTTAACGAAATTAGTGAAAAGGCAGTTAAAAACGCGCTTTTAAACCCACGCGATATCAATTTGAATTTAGTTGACTCGCAACAGGCAAGGCGCGTGCTTGACAGACTTGTTGGCTATAAGTTGAGTCCTTTCTTATGCAAGAAGATTAAAGACGGCTTATCGGCAGGGCGCGTACAATCGGTTGCGCTTAGATTAGTCGTTGAAAGAGAACGCGAAATTTTAGCGTTTATTCCAAAGGAATACTGGAACGTTTACGGTGAGTTCGGCGATAAAAAGCAAAGCTTTAAGGCACTTTTATGTGAGAAGAACGGCAAAAAATATCGCCCCTTAACACAAGCCGAAGCTCAAAAGGCTTTTGATAAGATTGTTCAAGGCAACGCAACAGTAAAAGAACTTAAAAAGAGCGTTGTAAAAACACACGCATTGCCACCGTTTACTACGAGTACGCTTCAACAGGATGCGTCGCAAAAGCTTGGTCTTTCATCACCACAGGTTATGGCTATTGCTCAATACCTTTACGAAGGCGTTGACACCCCACAAGGCCATATTGCTTTCGTTACCTACATCAGAACCGACTCGGTAAGAGTTTCAAAAGACGCGCAAGACGAAGCTTTAACCTTTATCAAAAACAAGTTTGGTAGCGAGTATTTACCTACCAAGCCAAACGTATATCGTTCTAAAAAGTCATCGCAGGACGCGCACGAAGCAATTCGCCCTATTGACGTTAATCTTACCC
>JAZTYT010000037.1:0-3600 GCA_045637045.1 Christensenellaceae bacterium
GGGTTTTCCATATCAACCCAGTAACCTAAACGCTCACTCATAATCTTCCATTCGTTAGAATACTTCCAAACGGATTTTTTACATTCTTCAATGAAAGGTTCAATGCCGTATTTTTCGATGTCTTGCTTGCCGTCAAGACCAAGCTTCTTTTCAATTTCAAGCTCAACCGGAAGCCCGTGCGTATCCCAGCCCGCTTTTCTTAAAACGTGCATACCCTTCATAGTTTTGTAGCGTGGGATAATGTCTTTCATTACACGCGTTAAAACGTGGCCGATGTGTGGCTTACCGTTGGCTGTTGGCGGGCCGTCGTAAAAACAAAATTCACCGCCACCTTGGGTTTGTTCAAGTGATTTTTCAAAGATTTTGTTATCTTCCCAAAACTTAATGACTTCTTTTTCTCTTTGTAAAAAGTCTAATTTGGTATCAACTTTTTTATACATAAAGTACACTCCTACTTGATTTTCAGTATTATTTTGAACGGTTTTTGTGACAGAGTATATAAAAAAACCGCCCCTGCTAAACAGAGACGGCGTAAACCGCGGTACCACTCTGATTCGTAAAAGGCAAACCCCTTACGCACTCAAAAAAAGTTAACTTAAACTTTAACGGCGACCTATCACGCCCGCGCTAAATTTTTGCGCCACGCTTTCAGTTGCTTGCTGACGGAAGGATACCTTAAAATTGCTGACCTTGTGGACTCTCACCATAACCACTCGCTCATAAGCGCTTTACTTTAAGACGTGTTTCCGCTAAACGCAATTATTGAATTATACATAAAAGTATAATTAAGTACTTTTACCACCATATTTTAACAAATTATAATTTTATTGTAAAGCAATTTCGCGTCAAAACAGTTGATTTTTTAATTGCTTTAGTATAAAATAGTTATTACCGTGCTAGGTGGGGAGCTAGCGGTGCCCTGAACCTGCAATCCGCTACAGCAGGGCTGAAAGTCCTTCTAGGCTTTTTTTATGGTTGGCCGGGCGCGATAAGGGGTGTTGATGTTAAGGTCTTGTGCAACGGGCGTTTGCGAACCGTGTCAGGATAGGGATATAGCAGCACTAAACAATACTTACCGTGTGCCATAAGGTTGCTTTAACGGAGCTACCTGTTGCGTTTTCGCTTCGGTTTAAACTGTCAAAAAGGAATGCACGGCCTTTTTGGAAATTACGGCTGACTTTTTTCAGCCGTTTTTTTATACTTAAAAAGCACCCGCTACTTGGGTGCTTTTACTTATTTTTAATTGATAATCGACTTATACGCGGATTTTTATGCGATAGCTATATCAAGCCTTCACGCTTGGCGTAAAACATATATTGTTGCACGTAGCCTGCGTTTTCCTTAAATAAATCAACCAAATAATTTGAAATTTTAACACGGTCTGTTAGCCTCCCGTTAAAGTCTTCACGGTAGATTTTTTCTATCCAGGTATCCACGGGGAAGCTATCCCCCCTGCCAAACCCAAAAAGGGTAACGCAGTTTGCAACCTTATCGCCAATGCCTTTAAAGGCTAACAGGCTCTTTTTAAGCTCGACAGTTGGTAAAAGCGAAAGCTTTTCTAAATCAAGCGCGCCGTCAACTATTTTTTGCGCAGTTTCCTTAACGTACTGGGCGCGATAACCAAGCCCACAATCCTTTAAAAGGTCAAGATTAGCGTTTGCAAGCTCTTTAGCCGTTGGGAAGGCGTAAAATTCTTCACCCAAAAACGTGCGTTTTTGCCCAAGCGCCGTTGACAGCCTTTCAATTATACCCTTAATGCGTGGTATATTGTTGTTTTGCGATATTATAAAGGAAATCAAAGCTTCATACAAGCTTTGGCGTAAAATACGTATGCCCTTATAGGTATTTGCGCACAGCAAAACCTTGGGGTTATTGCACCCCTTGATTGCTTCAAGTATTTTACTATAATCGCGCTTTAGGTCAAAATAATTATAAAAATAACTATCGTCGTCACTTTCGATTATTGCCCTTTCGCCGTCGTTATAGCAATAACAGGCTTTGTCTAAACTGTAAACGATATAGCCGTTTTTATAGGGCTTAAACCTAAACACCTGCCCGCAATTTAGCGTGTCAAAAACGTTTAAAAAATTAGCGTCAAACTCAATCATAAAATAGATAAAAAAATAGTAAAACCGCCGATAATCGACCTATCGACGGTTTTTTTGTAAGTTAATTTTCTTTAATTTCAATGCTTACTTGTTTTCTGTCTTTGCCCAATCTTTGGAATCTAACAACGCCGTCAGCCAAAGCAAATAAAGTATCATCTTTACCGATGCCTACGTTTTTACCTGGGTGGAATTTTGTACCACGTTGACGTACTAAAATGTTGCCTGCAAGAACAAATTGACCGTCTGCACGTTTAATGCCTAAACGTTGAGCAGCACTATCACGACCGTTCTTTGAAGAACCAACACCTTTTTTATGAGCAAATAATCTGAATAAAAACATATTATATCCTCCGTTTTAAAAATTAGTTAGCTGAAATAGATTCAATCTTTACAGCCGTGAATGGTTGTCTGTGACCTTGTTTCTTTCTGATTTGCTTTTTAGCTTTGTATTTAAACACGATAACTTTTCTATACTTATCTTGTGCTAAAACTTCGCCGTGAGCCTTGAAAGATTTAACGTCTTCGCCAACTTTAATACCGTTTTCGTCTGAAACTAAAATTACGTTGAATTCAACCTTGTCGCCTACTTCGCCTTTAAGCTTTTCGAACTTAACAACGTCACCTTCTGTTACACGATATTGTTTACTACCGTTTTCGATAATTGCGTACATTACTTTTACCTCCCTGTCCAATCTCGCCGAAATTTTACTTAGGCGCTACCAAAAAATGGCAGTCTTAAATAGCCCGTTTCGCGCGGTTCGCAAATAATATATCAAAAATAAAAGGCAATGTCAAACGAATTGTGCATACTTTTGAATTGTTTTTGACACATTATTTATATATAGGGGGATTTTATGCAAGATATCAAGCTAAACAACGAAACCGTAAACAATATTTATAAAAACGCACACATTGCGCTTCAGTCAATTTCCAACGTACTGCCAGAAGTCACCGACCAAAATATGCGTGACGAACTTAATCTTCAATACGACGGCTACGATAAATTTATCGGTAAGCTTTCAAGCTTTATGCGCGATAGAAACGTTGAACCTAAAGACGTTAACGTAATGAAAAAGGCTATGCTTTTTACGTCGGTTAAAATGAACACTTTAACTGACGATTCCACGTCACATATAGCCGATATGATGATTAAAGGCACGGTTATGGGTATAACCGAATTACGCCAGCTTATCTCACGCGGGCAAGATAAAATTGACGACTCAATTTTAGACTACGCAAAAGAGCTTTTAGAACTTGAAGAAACCTTTGAAGAACGCCTGAAAGCCTATCTATAAGCCGTTTAACGCATAAAAAAGCACCCTTTGTCGGGTGCTTTTTTTAATGAATAATGAATAGTGAATAATGAAGAATTGTGGTCGGGTTTTGGCAACGCCAAAACCTTCATCTTCGTTATCAGAAGCCAAAGCTATAGTTCTATTCATTGGTAATAGGACTAACACAAATGTTGCTATGAACAAAAAAATAACTAATA
>JAZTYT010000038.1:0-4881 GCA_045637045.1 Christensenellaceae bacterium
CGTTATCGGGCGTATAGGCCTACTTTTTTAATTGAGTTATCAGGAAAGTTTAGGGGATCCTGACGCCCTGCTTTGCAGGGCTCAGGAAGACAACGTCTCACCCTAGGTTATCCTTTAAATTTTAAAAGGCTTGTGTGCGTAGCACACAACTGACCACAATTCTTCATTCTTCATTCTTAATTCTTCATTAAAAAAGACAGGCCTAAAAACCTGTCTTTTTGTCGTTTAACCGACTTATAGCCCCGCTTTTAGCTTTTTTGCAATGCTTTACGGTATTCGTTTGGGGTTTTGCCCGTTTGTTTTTTAAATAGCTTTGAAAAGTATTGTAAATCCATAATACCGCAATGCTGGGCAATAGTTTGTATCTGTAAGCGTGTTGAAGAAAGTAAATCTTCTGCGTGTGCCATACGTCTTTCGCGCACGAATTCACAAACGCTTTTTCCCGTTTCGCGTTTAAAAAGCGTTGCAAGATATCCCTGACTTAAATCCTGCGCCTTTGCAATGGTTGATAGGGTCAGGTGGCTTGACAGGTCGTTATCAATAAGCAATACGGCCTTTTGCACGATAGGGGAATACTTGCTTGTTGTATTGTTTCTTACAAGCCTGCAATAGGAAAGGAAAATTTGCGCCATCAAAGGCGTGCATTGCTGAATTGTTGATATTGCTTCAATGCGTTTAGCTAGGTCTGAAGACGTTTCGTCAATATACACAGGGTGTACGCCCGTGTTTTCAGCAGCCTTTCTTAAAAGGGTGTTCATAATAATGCAGTAGTTTTTAGCATCGCGCAAAGGCGTTGTGCTTCGGTTTTCAAGGTGAAGTGAATTAAAATCGGACGGAAACCATTTAACCTTTTGCGTTTGCCCCTTGACTACGGCTTTTATAAGCTCGTTTTCAATTTCGTAACGCCTTTCTAAAATCTTCATTTTTGCCAAATGGTAATCAAGCCCTTCAGGGTGTGGCCTTTGTGGGTTTATATGGGCGGTAAGCGGTGTTTTTGCGTTCACGTCCACCACGGCAAAAGACGAAGTGTTCCAAACGCGCTCACAAAAGGCTTCAAGCATAACAAGTAAGCTACTGGTGTTGCGTAAAAGCGGTAACGTTGCGTAATATTCAATCAAGGTCTTTTGCATTTGTGGGGGTATGCCGGTTTGTTCGCCAATTTCCCAAACTTCTTCTTTTGAAAGCGCCTTGCTGACGAACGGCCCAATCAATAAAACTTCTTGCTCGGGTTTTTTAGGTAGCAATAAATAAATCCACTCACGGCGATAAATATCCGTTTGCCTGTACATCGTTAAGGGTAACAACGGTCCTGAAAAAAGCGCGGGGAAGCTTGAAGCGTTATCGCTGTGTAAATCGTTAAAAGGGTGCGTTGCTTTTAGCTCAAAAAAATCTGCTTGCTTAAAGCAGGCAAGCTTAAGGTTGGTCTTTTTGTAAGTATCACGCAAAAGCTGAAGCTCTTTTGAATACGTCATATTAACCCCCGTTAGATTTCACACGCAAAATGCGTTTTGGTTTAAGTAAAACAAGTGTTTTACTCATTATATCACCCAAAAGCTTATATTTCAATAAATTTAGACTAAAAATATTAAAATATTACAAAAAAAGATTAAAATAGTACTCACGCCAAGGCTTGAAATGGGTTTATACTTAAATGGGATGAATTAGTAGGTTTATAATAAACCTAATAAAAATCTGAAAAATACATAAGAGAGGAAAATGGAAAATGGCAAAAGCACCACAACTTGATGCTAACGGCAAACGCAAGTTTGGCATTCGCGATAAAATCGCTTATGCTTTAGGTGACCTTGGTTGTAACATGAGCTTTTCACTTAAAGGCACTGTTCAAACCTTCTGGCTCGTTTTTATGATGATTGAAACGGGTTTATTATCAGCACTTTTATTAGTCGTTCAAATTTGGGACGCTGTTAACGACCCGTTAATCGGCTCACTTATCGACAGCGATAGAAGAAGATACAAAATGGGTAAGTTTAAAACCTACATCTTTATAGGCGCGTGCGGTCTTTTAGTAGGCGGGGCGGCAGTATTCTTACCATTCCCGGACGCTGACTTAGTAACCAAAGCAATATTATTTATTTTAGGTTACATCGTTTGGGACGCATTCTACACAATCGCCAACGTGCCTTACGGCTCAATGCTTTCAGTTATTACTGAAGACGTTGGTGAAAGAGCACAATTATCAACATGGCGTTCAGTTGGTTCTATGATTGGTAACTTACTCCCAGGTATAATCCTTCCTATGATTATTTGGAACAAAGTTACCTACACGCCTGGTGATACAAGTTTCCTTAACGGCATTGAAATCCCAAAAGGTTCAGAACATTTATTTACGCCTGAAAACCTATCAAAGAACCCTGTAACAGGTGAAGCTTACGCAGTCGGCGACGCTGTTTTGAGCCCACTTACAGGTAAACAAATTGAAGTTTTAATCGGTCAAAACGTATTCTGGGCGGCGCTTATTATGGGCATTATCGGCTTTGTTTGCTTTATGCTTATGATTAAGTTAAGCACCGTTCGTGTTGACGAAAACACAGTTAAGACTAACGAAAACACAGCAAAATTCAATATCTTAACTGCATTTGGCAACTTTATGAAGAACCGTCCTGCAGTTGGCGCAACCGTTGCTGCTATGGGTATGTTCCTTGGTATGAATGCCGCAACAACGGCAAATACCATTATGTTTGCAACCTACTTTAATATGGCTGAAATGTCAGGCTTGGTACAAATGATAGGCTTCTTACCAATGTTCTTATTTATGCCTTTCATCACCAAAATCGTTAAAAAATACGGCAAGAAGGAAGCGTCGGTCGTTGGTACTTTAGTTTCAATCGTTGGTGGTATTATTATGTTAGTATTCCCAATGATAGGCAACGCGAAAATCGGCCTTATCGTTTACTTGTTAGGCCTTGTATTCTTTGGCGTTGGTATGGGCGTTTACACTTGCGTATCTTGGGCAATGATGGGTGACGCTATCGACTATAACGAATGGAAGTTCGGCACTCGTGAAGAAGGTACGGTTTACTCACTCCACTCATTCTTCCGTAAGCTTGCGCAAGGCGTTGGTCCTTCAATCGTTCTTTTAATTATGGGCGTGCTCGGTTACGTTTCTAAATACGGCACAATCGGTCAAAACGCGCAAACTGCACAAAATATGTGCTGGTTAGTTGCTGGTCTTTATATGTTCAGCGCAGTAGTTCAATTCCTTGGCCTTGGCGTTATCTATAATTTAGACAAGAAGACTTTAGGTCAAATGAAAGAAGAACTTGCCGCACGCAAGGGCAACGCTACTTCCCAAACCGAAGAAGCTGAAGAAGTTTTTGAAGCTTAATTAATATTGAAAGGATACTCTAACAATGAGAAATATTTTAAACTTAAATCAAGATTGGTTGTTCGTTAAAAACAGCAATGATATCGCGCAAAAGGAAGGCGAAAATATCAGCTTGCCACACTCTTGGAACGCAATCGACGGTCAAGACGGCGGTAACGATTATTTCCGTGGCAGTTGCGTTTATCACAAAACCTTAATTAAAAGCGAGCTTCCACAGGCTGATTTATACTACCTTGAAATTAAAGGTGCAAACTCATCTGCCGACGTTTACGTTGGCGGTGAAAAGCTTGCCCACCACGACGGTGGTTATTCAACCTGGCGCGTAAACTTAACCGACCATATTACCGACGAAACGCAAATTGCAATCGTTGTTGATAACAGCGCAAACGAAACCGTTTACCCACAAATGGCTGACTTCACGTTCTACGGTGGTATCTATCGTGACGTTAATCTTATTTGTGTAAACAAAGCCCACTTTGACCTTGATTATTACGGTGGTTACGGCTTAATGATTACGCCCGTTATGGACGGTGCTAACGCCAACGTTGAAGTTAAGGTTTTCGTTAAGGATTTAGCTCCAAATCATAAACTCGTTTATACTATTTACGACAAGGAAGAAAACCAAATCGACCAGATTGAAACAACCGATACAACCGTTAACTTTACTATCGCAAACGCACATTTATGGCACGGTAGAAAAGACCCTTATTTATACTGCTGTGAAGTTGAAATCGTTGAAAACGGCACGGTTTTAGACAACGTTTGTCACCGTTTTGGTTGCCGCAGCTTTAAGATTGATCCTGAAAAAGGCTTTATCTTAAACGGCGAAGAATATCCTTTACGCGGTGTTTCACGTCACCAGGACAGATGGGGTTTTGGTAACGCATTACTCAAAGAACACCACATCGAAGATATGGACTTAATTTGCGAAGTCGGTGCAACCACAATTCGTTTGGCACACTATCAGCACGACCAATTCTTCTATGATTTATGCGACGAGCGTGGGCTTGTAATCTGGGCTGAAATCCCATATATTTCACGCCATATGCCAACGGGCCGTGAAAACACCATTACTCAAATGAAGGAACTCATCACCCAGAATTATAACCACCCTTCAATCGTGGTTTGGGGGCTTTCAAACGAAATCTCTATCGCCGGCTCTGACGATGACCTTTTAGAAAACCATCGCATCTTAAACGATTTATGCCACGAAATGGATAAAACCCGTTTAACCACAATCGCGGCGGTTTCAATGTGCAAGATGGACGACCCGTATATTCAAATCCCTGACGTAGTTTCTTACAACCACTATTTTGGTTGGTACGGTGGAAATACGGCAATGAACGGCCCTTGGTTTGACAAGTTCCACGAAACACACCCTAATATTCCAATCGGTTGTTCAGAATACGGCTGTGAAGCTTTAAACTGGCACACAAGCGACCCAAAACAAGGCGACTATACCGAAGAATATCAATCATACTACCACGAAGAGCTTATTAAACAACTCTTCAGCCGTAAATATCTTTGGGCAACCC
>JAZTYT010000039.1:0-1668 GCA_045637045.1 Christensenellaceae bacterium
CGTTCCGACTTGCTTTCCCCAATTTACGAAGCTATGACCGAGCAAGAGCTTAAAGACCAAACGCCAAAGCTCAAAGAACGCTTGAAAAACGGTGAAACTTTAGACGATATTTTATACGATGCCTTCGCGACCGTGCGCGAGGCAAGTTTCCGCGTACTCAATATGCGCCACTACAAGGTACAGCTTATGGGTGGTATCTGTGCGCACCAAGGCCGTGTTGCAGAGCTTAAAACCGGTGAAGGTAAAACGTTGATGGAAACCTTACCAGCATATCTTAACGCCCTTTCAGGTAAAGGCGTGCATATCGTAACGGTAAACGATTACCTTGCAAAGCGTGACGCGGAGTGGATGGGTAAAATTTATCGTTTCCTAGGTCTTACGGTTGGCGTTAACGTACACGGTATGGACGATAACGAAAAGCGCAAGGCTTACGCTTGCGACATAACCTACGGTACTAACAACGAGTTCGGCTTTGACTATTTGCGTGATAACCTTAAGGTTAACCTTGCAGATATGGTTCAGCGTGGGCTTGACTTTGCCATCGTTGACGAAGTCGACTCAATTTTAATCGACGAAGCAAGAACGCCTTTGATTATTTCGGGTAAGGGTGGCGAGTCTTCACAGCTTTATATTGACGCAAACCGTTTTGTTCGCACGCTCCGTCGCGATGAAGATTACACTTTAGACGAAAAGGAAAAATCAGTACAGATTACCGAGCACGGCGCGTCAAAGGCTGAAAGATTTTTCGGCGTTGAAAACCTTGCCGACGTTGAAAACGCCGATTTAAACCACCACATCCAACAAGCGCTCAAAGCTCACCACGTTTTCAAGCGCGATAACGATTACATCGTTCAAGACGGCGAAATCATCATTGTTGACGAGTTCACTGGCCGTTTGATGCAGGGTAGAAGATACTCCGAAGGCTTACACCAAGCAATCGAAGCAAAAGAAAACGTTGTTGTAAGAAGCGAAAACAAAACGCTTGCAACTATTACCTTCCAAAACTACTTCCGTTTATACCGTAAGTTGTCGGGTATGACGGGTACTGCTAAAACTGAAGAAGAAGAATTCAAGACCATTTACGGGCTTGACGTTTTGGAAATCCCAACCAATAAGCAAATGGTGAGAGTCGATAACGACGACGTTGTTTACCCAACCGAAAAGGGTAAAATCCGTGCCCTTGTTGCCGACATTAAAGCCCACCACGAAAAGGGTCAACCAATCCTTGTTGGTACGGTTACCGTTGAAAAGTCAGAGCTTATTTCACGCGCATTATTACGTGAAAGAATTAAACATAACATCTTAAACGCTAAAAACCACCGCAGAGAAGCTGAAATTATCGCACAGGCAGGTCAAAAGGGTGCAGTTACCATTGCAACCAACATGGCAGGCCGTGGTACCGACATTTTACTTGGTGGTAACCCTGAATTTATGGCAAAGCAAGATTTAAGAAATCTTGGCTATGAAGACGAAGATATTGAGCTTGCAGTTTCTTTCGTTCAAACTGTACCAGAACATATCAAAAAACTCCGTGAAAAGTATTCCGAGCTTTACGAAAAGCACGCACAAATTACCGACCAAGCCAAGCAGGAAGTTATCGCTGCGGGTGGTTTAAGGATTATCGGTACGGAGCGAAGTCGGAGGCCAAGCGGTCTTAGGAAGACAACA
>JAZTYT010000040.1:0-4727 GCA_045637045.1 Christensenellaceae bacterium
TGCGATAACAAGCTTTTGCATTTATTGCTCCTTAACTAATAGGTGAATTTTCGATAAAAAAAGCAGGAGCAAGCACCTGCTTTTTATTAAATAAGCGACTTATAGACGCACTTTTTATAAAAATTATAGTTTTTTAGATTACGTCAACGATAAGCATACCACTGGTTGCGTCAAAGGTTAGTTTAGAAGCTGTTTCCTTAATCGCTTCCATTGCTTGAGCCTGCTTAACCGACGGCACGGTAAACGCGTTTGTGTCAACAGCGTTATTTGCTAAAAGGTTGATTGCCGAGTCAATATTGCCGTAACCATTGGTTACGCATTTAAAGTTAAGCTGTTTGATAAGCGCAATATTAAAGTTAACCTTTAAGCTTGGCGTACCAAAACCGGCAAAGCAAACGGTTGCGTGTTGACCTGCAAGCTTTAACGCAATATCGGTGTTTAAGTTAGAGCCCGTCATATAAACAACCTTTTTACTCATTCTCGCGCCGGTCAAATCGCTTATGCTTTGTTCAACGCGATTGTCGGCGAAAATCGTGTAATAAACGCCTGAATTTTGCGCGAGCTTCAAGTTGTTTTCGTTATTATCAACGATGATAGGCACGCCTTGGTAGTAAATTACGAGTTGGGCAAGGAAGATACCCAAAAGGTCACCGCCAACGATTACAACGTGCTCACCCTTTTTAAGCTTTAAAAGGTCGATTACGTTAACGCAAAGGGCAACGTGCTCGATAAACAGGGCTTGAAAATCCGTTACGCTTGGTGGTAAAAGCGAAATCTCGTTATTACCAACCACCACAAAGTCGCGTAAAAACCCGTCGACGTTTTTGCCTGCAACGTTAAACGCCGCGCAGTGCTGTGTTTGGCCCTGAAAACATTCCGAGCACTTGCCACACGCCGATTCAGGGTGTGGGAAAACACGCATACCACGTTGCAAGCTTTCGTTTTCTTCGTCAGAAACTGCCGAAATCTTGCCAATGCCAATACGCGCAGGGATAATAGGGTAATTAACCTTTTCGTTACCAAGATAAGCGTTAAAATCTTCACGGATAAGCATTGCCTTGGTAATTATAACTTTGGTGCTTTCGATACTGCTAAAGTCTTCTTTTTTAGTGATAGTGTCTAAATGTTTAGCAGCGGTAATTTGAATTCCGTCCATAGCGCCCCCGATAAAATCTGTACAAATTATTTTACTATAAAACAACGCGTTTGGCAAGCCTTTTTTCATTTTTTTATTTACTAATTGGGTTTTGGGGCTGGTTTTGGAGTGATTTTAGCATAAATTCGCGCTTTTTTGTCAAACGCTAAAAGCTTTTTTAATGAAAAACTTACCCTTAAAAACAACTTAAAACCGAAAAACCTTGTCAAATTTGTCAAAAATAAATGGTAATGGTTGGCTAAACGGGTTAAAAACAGTTGACTTTAGGTATTTATTATAATATAATAATTGACGGCATCGGGTTCTCGATGTAACAATTTTGCGAGGTGCAAAGCTATGAAGGAAAAAATTCATCCTAACTATAAGTTAGTTAAGGTGCAATGCGCTTGCGGTGAAAGTTTTATGACAGGTAGCACAAAGAACGTTGACGTTATCAAAGTTGACATCTGCTCAAAGTGCCATCCATTCTTTACCGGCAAGCAAAAACTCGTTGATACGGGTGGCCGTGTAGACAAATTCAAAAAAAGATACGGTATTTAGTAAACATTGGCAGTCCGATTATTTTGGGGCTGCTTTTTGTTTTAAATTTTCGTGGGCGGGATAAATTCCTTGCCTACTTTTGTGATACAAAAAGGTATAAAATGGAAAAAATGAAAAAGACAAATCGCACTTCTATCGGTGGCCAAGCCGTTTTAGAAGGCGTAATGATGCGTGGTAGTTCGTCAATGGCGACTTCCGTGCGCGATGAAGAAGGCAATATCCGTTTGGAAACGGAAAGATTTAAATCGGCAAAAGAAAAGCCGTTTATTTTAAGACTGCCAATCATAAGGGGCGTCGTTAATTTTGTTTCTTCAATGACAATGGGTAGCAAAATTTTGATGCGTTCGGCTGAAGTTTACGGTGAACAAGAGCCGTCCAAGTTTGAAAAATGGCTTTCCAAAACCTTTAAGGTTGATATTATGAGCGTTATTACAACTATCAGCCTTGTTTTGGGGCTTGCGCTTGCAGTTGGCTTGTTTATTTGGTTGCCACAGTTTTTAACGGGGCTTTTAGCACCGCTTATCAACGTGCAAAAAACAAGCGTATGGTTCAACCTTATCGAAGGCCTTGTTAAAATGCTCATCTTTATTTGTTACATTTTGCTAACGAGTCTAATGAAGGATATCAAGCGCACCTATATGTACCACGGCGCAGAGCATAAGACTATTTCCTGCTACGAATGTGGGTTGGAGCTTACCGTCGAAAACGTTAAAAAATGCTCACGCATACACGATAGATGCGGTACGACCTTTATGTTTTTAGTAATGTTTATCAGCATTTTGGTCTTTTCGCTTGTAAACGGTGTATTCCAGCACTATAATATCCAAATCGAAAAGGTTTGGCGCGTGCTGTTAAAGATTGGGTTATTGCCAATCGTTGCTGGCATTTCTTACGAAATTTTAAAGCTTTTATCAAAGACCGACAGCGTTTTGGTGCTTCCTATCAAGTGGCCGGGTATGTTATTGCAAAAAATAACCACCAAAGAGCCGACTGACGATATGATTGAAGTTGCAATCAATTCCTTTAACACCGTTCTTTTAATGGACGCCGACCCAACTATCGAGCCACAAAAGTTCGTTACTGCAATGCCTTGCGATAAGCTTTTAGCGCAGGTTGAAAAAACCTTAAAAGACGCCGGTATTGAAGATAAAAGCGACAGCGAGTGGATTGTTTCAATCGCTTCAGGTAAAAAGCGTAGCGAAATTTTAACGCTAAAGAAAAATCTTGCGCCGTCAGTTGTAGAACGCGCGTTAGATTACGCAAAACGTCGCGCCCAAGGCGAACCGCTTTGGTACGTGATTGGCGATACCGAGTTTTACGGCTATAAAATTAAAGTAGATAATCGCGTGCTTATCCCACGCCCTGAAACCGAAGAGCTTGTTTTAAACGCCAAAAAGGTTATTCGCCCCGAACACAAGGTGCTTGATTTATGCACGGGTAGTGGTGCGATAGCCATTGCCGTTAAGCTTGAAACGGGCGCTAACGTCGACGCTTCAGATATATCAACCGACGCTTTAGAGCTTGCTAAAGAAAACGCAAAACTAAACGATGCCGATATCAATTTTATCCATAGCGATTTATTTAACGATATTGACGGCGTTTACGACGTAATCTTGTCAAACCCACCTTATATAAAGACAGGTGATATTGAAAATCTTCAGAAAGAAGTTAAGCGCGAGCCTATTTTAGCGCTTGACGGTGGAAGTGACGGATTAAGCGTTTACAGGCTTATAGCCCAACATTTTGATAAGCATTTAGCCCCAAACGGCACGCTAATTTTAGAGTGTGGCATTGGTCAATCGCAAGAAATTTGTCAGCTTTTTGCAGGCTATGAAACTTCCGTTATCAACGATTTAAACGGCGTTGACAGAATGGTTGTAGTTAAAAAACAATAATAATTACGCAACAAATTTTATTTTAAGGATATTATGATTTCAAAATTACAAGGCATTTTAGAAAGATATGAAAAACTAACCGAGCTTGTTTCCGACCCTGCCGTTTTAGCCCGTATGGACGAGTGGCGTAAGTACACCAAGGAACGCGCCGATATGGAAGAAACGGTTGAAAAGTTCAAGGAATATAAAAAGATTGAACAGGACAAGCTTGGCGCTGAAGAGCTTTACCAAATTGAAACCGACCCGGTGATGAAGCAAATGCTTGAAGAAGAAATTTACGACTGCAAGCACAGAATGGAAGCTTGCGTTGAAGAATTAAAGATTTTGCTCATTCCAAAAGACCCTAACGACGACAAGAACGTTATTTTGGAAATCCGTGCGGGCGCAGGTGGTGAAGAAGCCGCGCTTTTCGCGTACGAGCTTTATAGAATGTACGTCAAGTTTGCCGAAAGAAACCGTTGGCGTACTGAAGAAATCGACTCAAATAGCACCGAGCTTGGTGGTATAAAGGAAGTTACCTTCTCGGTAAGCGGTAAGGGCGTTTATTCAAAGCTAAAATTTGAAAGTGGCGTGCATAGAGTTCAACGCGTTCCTGAAACCGAATCTCAAGGCAGGGTACACACTTCAACTGCAACGGTTGCCGTATTGCCAGAGCCTGAAGACGTTGACGTTCAAATCGAAGAAAAAGACCTTATCGTTGAAACCTGCCGTTCATCGGGCGCAGGTGGTCAACACATCAACAAAACCGAATCTTGCATC
This sequence comes from Christensenellaceae bacterium, assembly GCA_045637045.1. Taxonomy (GTDB): domain Bacteria; phylum Bacillota; class Clostridia; order Christensenellales; family Borkfalkiaceae; genus UBA4636. The sequence goes on from JAZTYT010000040.1 coordinate 4,351, forward strand.
CGTATGGTGCATATTCCAACTGGTATCGTTGTTAACTGTCAGGACGAGCGTTCTCAAACCAAGAACCGTGAAAAGGCTATGAAGGTTATGAAGAGCCGTGTATTCGACTACTACAACACCAAATATCAAAACGAATATTCTGAAAACCGTCGCGCACAGGTTGGTACTGGCGACCGTTCTGAAAGAATTAGAACTTATAACTTCCCACAAGGCAGGGTAAGCGACCATAGAATCAATAAAACTATGTATAATTTAGACGAATTTATTATGGGTTATATTGATGAAATGACCGAAGCTTTGCAAATTGCCGACCGTGAAGCAAAGCTTGCAGGGGAAAATAACGACTAACCGTCAATTTTGTTAAAAGTGGGGCTATA
>JAZTYT010000041.1:0-5933 GCA_045637045.1 Christensenellaceae bacterium
GCTAAATACGGAACTCCGTATTTTAGTAACTATATAAACAGCGATATGGAACCGAGCGACGTTCGCAGTATGTGTTGTCGCCTCCGTCTCGACCTTAGAGAACTCCGTAAAAAATCGGGTGGGTTCTTTGGCAGTGGAGAAAACACAGGCTCGGTTGGCGTTGTTACAATCAATATGCCACGTATTGCTTACCTTGCTAAAGACGAAGAAGATTTCTACAATCGCTTAAACAAGCTTATGGATATCTCCGCGCGCTCCTTAAAAACAAAGCGTACGGTTATCACCAAGCTTTTAGAAGCAGGGCTTTATCCTTACACCAAACGCTATTTGGGTAGCTTTAACAGTCACTTCTCAACGGTTGGGCTCGTTGGTATGAACGAAGCCTGTTTGAACGCAAAATGGATTGGCTGTGACTTAACCCACGAAAAGGCTCAAAAATTTACCGAACAAGTTTTGAACCATATGCGTGAAAGACTTTCCGATTATCAGGAAAAATACGGTGATTTATACAACCTTGAAGCAACACCTGCGGAATCAACGTCATTCCGTTTGGCAAAGCACGACCTTGCGCGTTATCCTGACATTATCACGGCAAACCAAACGGGTACGCCTTATTATACCAACAGCTCACACTTACCGGTTGGCTACACCGACGACATCTTTGCAGCCCTTGATATTCAAGACAACCTGCAAACCTTATACACGTCGGGCACGGTATTCCACGCCTTTTTAGGTGAAAAATTACCCGACTGGCGCTCCGCTGCAAACCTTGTAAGAAAGATTGCTCAAAATTATAAATTACCTTACTACACCTTATCCCCAACCTATTCGGTTTGCAAAAACCACGGCTATTTGGTTGGTGAACAAAAGGTTTGCCCAATCTGTGGCGAAAAGACCGAAGTTTACTCACGTATCACGGGTTACTATCGCCCGGTACAAAACTGGAACGACGGTAAGGCGCAAGAGTTTAAGGATAGAAAGGTTTACGAAATTCTGCAAGAAGTAAACAATCAGCCTAAAAACGATTACCACACGGGTGGCAGTACCGTTGAAGAAAGCGCAAAAGCTGAAGAAAACCAACCTTGCACTTGTGAAAACGCAGGCTGTAGCGCTCAAGCAAAATTAGTGCTTTGCGCAACTAAGACCTGCCCTAAATGTACCATGGTAACTGTATTTTTAGACAAGGCAAACTTGGCGTATGAAAAAGTTTACGTTGAAGAAAAGGAAGAATTCTTCCGTAACAACGGCATTACCGAAGCCCCAACGCTTTTGGTTTTTGAAGGCGAAAGCGTAACCAAAATTGCTAATCCATCAAACATTAAAAAATATATTGAGAGTTTATCATGAGCACTGATATCATAGTAATCGGCGGCGGTGTTGCAGGTATGACTTCTGCAATCTATGCCTTAAGAAACGGCAAAAAAGTCACGCTTATCGAATCCGATTCGGTAGGCGGGCAAATTGCCTTTTCACCTAAGGTTGAAAACTTCCCGTCGTACAAGCAAATAAGCGGTAGCGATTTTGCAAACAAAACCTTTGAGCAGGTGCTTGAATTGGGTGCTGATTTCGAGCTTGAAGAAGTTTTGTCGGTTGAAAAATTGCCCGACGGTACGTTCAAGGTTAAAACCGACGCACAAACCCATACTGCAAGGGCTGTAATCATTGCCAATGGCGTTAAGCATAAGCATATCGGTATTGACGCCGAATCAAGGCTTTTAGGCAAGGGCGTTTACTATTGCGCCGTATGTGACGGGGCATTTTGCAAGGGCAAGGAAGTGGCTATTATCGGCGACGGAAATACAGCGCTTCAGTCGGCAATATTGCTTTCACAAATTTGCACAAAAGTATATATCTTAACTTGGTTCGATAAGTTTTTTGGTGACCAAAGCCTTGTTGAGCAAATACGTAAAACCCCAAATATCACCGTTATGCCCAATACGCAGGTAGTTGATTTTATTGGTCAAACCGAGCTTGAAGGCGTCAAATACGTCAATAAAGAAGACGGCAGTACGGCTGTATTAAAGCTTCCTGCAGTGTTTGTCAATATTGGTCAAGTGCCCGACAACGCACGTTTTAACGGCCTTGTAGAGCTTGATAATAACGGTTATATTTTGGCTGGCGAAGATATGTCAACCAAAACGCCGGGGCTATTCGTTGCAGGGGACACGCGCAAAAAAACCTTGCGCCAGTTAACCACTGCCGTTTCCGACGGCGCTATTTCCGCAATCAGGGCAGTTAATTATTTGAGTAAATAGATTCAACTTAACTTAAGAACGTAGTGTTTTAAGCATAGGAACTTGGACGTAGAAAATCCAAGTTCTCTTTTCTCTATTTTAAATATTTATTAACGCTTGCGATAATGCACTACCTACGTGATAAGCAAATTAAAGCCTAAAACAGTTATCGTCTATGGGCGAATGCCGGATAGAATTTTCAATTTGGCAAAAATGCAGGGTATAGAGCTAATACCGTTTGAAAGCGAATTTAGTTTATCTCACCCAAAGGGGGTAAACTAATATGGGTGCTGGATATCACGGTGGCTTTGGCTATACAAAAGGAAAATCAAAACAAGGCAAAGGGCTTCATTCAGATAGGCAAGGGAAGCACATAGTGGGGCATAAAAATTATATTACCGGTAAAAGCATTTTTTCAGGAACAATAAAAGATGCTGAAAATTTGATGAAACAATATTCAGGGAAGGGTGCACCTGCAGGTGTGGGAAAAGAAAGAGTAGATTTTGGTAAAGTAATAGGTTATTATGTAGACAAGGAAACAGGAAAAAAATATCCCACCACAATGGGTATTATCCATTCTTCGAAAAACGGAAAACACATTGTTCCATCAAAACCTAAAAATTCTAAAGGAGATTAAAAATATGTACTTTTCAAAAAATGAAAAAATAATTATAGAAGTATTTTATAAAAATCTTTCAAGTATAGCTGAAGAAGATATTTTGACGCTTGTTTGGGATAAAGGGCAAATTAAAGCAAAATTTGACACCTGTTTTGATGATATTGATGAAGAAAATGAAGCAGATGAATTTACTTCATTTGTGTTCAAGAAAATCGAATCAACAGGAACGCCACCTGTTGAAATTACGGAAGCAGATTTTTTCATTATAAATTATCATAATTTCCCTAAAGAAATAATTTGCAATGGTAAACTAATCAATATATAGTGTTGGGATAATTTTTAAAGTACGTATTTAAAAAGTGACATAGAACAGGCAAGGTGCGAGATTCTTACATAAGCTCTGCCGAACTATGAGTGTTGGTTGAAGAAAGCAAAGCCTAATGATTTAAATTATGCATAAAACAGGTTGGGTAACTATTACGGCTCAACCTTTTTTTATTACTTTAAATTAATGAAATTACCGTAGTAATTACAAAAATAAGTTTAATTTTTTTGCTTGGTAACGTTTTTCAAAAATCACGTAAAGTGGGGCAATAGGGTGGTTATCATTACAAAAAGCGTTTTGGATTAAGATTTACGTTTTGGGGTAAAAAGTCTTGAATTTCGGCTTATAGCCCTACTTTATTAGCTTTTTTGGCACGCTAAACTGATAAAAACCAAAAAAAGTTGTCCGTTTGTACTGTCAAAAACTGAAAAAAGTGGCTAAAACCGACACCGAGATAGATTTTTTTTAAAAAAGTTTAAAAAATTTTGTAATTATGCTTGATAAATTTCGTTTTATGCTATATAATGTAAATGTATCAATTTAAGTTATGGCTAAAAGTGGCGTGACTTGAATAAAATGATTTAGAGGTTTTAGTATGGAAGACATCATCGCAAAAAGAAAATTTCTTGCCCTTATTGAAGAAGTTGAAGTTGACGCTAACGGCAACGTTGTAGTTGCTTGTGAAGAAGCTGCTCAAGAACCTGTTCAAGAAGTACAGGAAGCTGTAGAAGAACCAGTTCAAATCGCTGTTGTAGAACCTGTTCAAGAAGAAGTTGCGGTTGCATTAGAAGAAGCTGCTGGCGATGCTGTCGTAGAAGTAGGTGAGGTTGCTCAACCTAAATACGTTAATAAGTCTTTCGCACAAAAGATGATGCTTGCTGACGAAGTTATTCAAGACAGGTATGACGAGCTTAAGAACTACGCTTTGAGATTCAAAAAGCTTAAAGCAAGAATTTCTAAGAAGTTCGACTCTATCAACCAAGGTCGTTTACAATTCGTTAAGCTTTCAGTTGCAGGTAAGACCTTAAAGTTATACCTTAATATGGACATTAGCGAAACCGATCCTAAATTCCGTTGTAAAGATATGACTTCAAAGGTTACGTATGAAACCGTTCCTGTAATGCTTCGCGTTAAGTCAGGTCGTGCGGTTAGATACGCAAAGATCCTTATCGACCAATGCGCAGAAAAGCACGGTCTTGTTGAAAACAAGAAGTTCCAAGAAGTTGACGCTATCCAAATCGTTCAAGATTTCTTGGCTGCAAAAGACGCAAAGAACAACCCTGTTGAAGAAACGGTTGAAGAATAATTTGATTTCAAGCCCGAGTCAATCGGGCTTAAATTATGCCAAAAAATCAAAATAGGCCTGTCAAACGAATGAAAAACCCGGTGATTTTACCTGTAACGGCAATTCCTTACAAAGGTTTTGTGAAACAGTTTAAAAATTTGTAAAACGCCGATAAAACGCTTGACAACCTTACTATTATATAGTAAAATGTTTTAGCACCTTCAGTTGGGGGTGTTAATTTTTTAGGAAGGCAAAGTAAAATGGCAGCAAAAGGTGTTAGAGTAAGAATTACGTTAGCATGCACAGAATGCAAGCAAAGAAACTACGACGTATATAAGAACAAGAAAAACACACCGGACAGAATCGAGCTTAACAAGTATTGCCCGTTCTGCAAAAAGCATACCGCTCATAAAGAAACGAAGTAATTTTATTTATGGTGTGTTCCTTGGCAACAGCCAAGGCTTATACCCGATTAAGATAAGTCGGGTATAATAAAATCGAGGTTAATTATGAAAGACAATAAAAAAGTTGAAAAGAAGAATCAAACCAAGAAATCAGGTTCTAACTTTTTCGTAAGAGCGTGGAACTGGCTTAAAACAAAGGTTTCAGGTATGGTTTCTGAACTTAAAAAGGTTACTTGGCCAGGCTTTTCAAAGGTATTAAAGCAAACAGGTGTCGTTATCGCTGTTGTGCTATTTTTCCTTGTAATCGTTACGGCAATCGACTTCGGTCTTACCGAACTTATTAAGTTAGCACAATAGTCGGTAGGGGTAAAAATGAGCGCTGAAAATGCAAAATGGTATGTAATACATACCTATTCAGGTTACGAAGCACTTGTTGAAGAAGGCTTAAAAAAGCTTATCGAAAACAACAACCTTGGTGACACCATTTTCGAAATCAGAATACCCGAAGAAGAAACCATTGAAGAAAAAAACGGCAAGAAGAAAGTTGTTAGACGTAAAAAATTCCCTTGCTACGTTTTTATGAAAATGGTTTATAATAACGACCTTTGGTTTTTGATTACCAATACCCGTGGCGTAACCGGTTTCGTTGGCCCACAAGGTAGGCCTATGCCTTTAACGCAAGAAGAAGTAAGGCGTATGGGGCTTGACGAATGGGTTGAAACTGTTGATATCTCTATTGGCGATAACGTTTCTATCGTAGCAGGTCCGTTAATCGGTATGATTGGCGTGGTTGAAGATTTACAGCTTCAAACCCAAAAGGCCACCGTTAAGGTAGAAGTTTTTGGTAGAGAAACTAACGTTGAACTCTCTTTTGTAGAGCTTCAACGCATTAACAATGACTAATAGCCTTTTTTTAGGCTTTGCGCGTGCGCGCATCATTATATAATATATTTGATTAAAACGGCACAAAAGATGCCGTTTTTGTGGGAGAGGCATTAAATTTTTTCTATGGTGCCTTGCTATACCACTATATGGAGGAAAGTTTATGGCAAAAAAAGTAACAGCT
>JAZTYT010000042.1:0-8691 GCA_045637045.1 Christensenellaceae bacterium
CAAGTAAGGGTATGGTGGAGCGCGCAGGCGAAAACGTAAGGCTTTCTAACCTTGGGGATAAACCTGTTAGGTTTATCATTGACGATTGCGTTAAGTTCGTTAAGCGTGAAATTCGCCGTGGCAGAAAATACGACGCTATTATTATGGACCCGCCAAGCTACGGGCGTGGGCCAAACGGGGAAATGTGGAAGATTGAAGAACAGCTTTTCGACCTTGTTAAGCTTTGCTCGGAAGTATTATCAGACAACCCGTTGTTCTTTTTGATAAATAGTTACACTACAGGCTTACAACCGGCAGTTTTGAAAAACATTTTGACCTTAACCGTGCAAAAGGGCAGGGGTAGGGTTGAAGCTTACGAAGTCGGTTTACCAACTGATGAAGGCATTTGTTTACCGTGCGGTGCAGGGGGGATGTTCATAAATGAATAGAGAAGATTTAATCGTTTTATACGAAGACAACCACGTAATTGTGGTTTTAAAACCACAAAACACGCCTTGCTGTGAAGATATCACGGGTGACGGCGATTTACTTACCACCATCAAGGAATACATCAAAGTTAAGGAAAACAAGCCCGGCAACGTTTACGTTGGGCTTGTGCATAGGCTTGACCGTGTAACCGGTGGCGTAATGGTTTACGCAAAAAGCTCCAAGGCCGCTTCAAGGTTAAGCGAGCAAATTAGAAACGGCGACTTTGAAAAGAAGTATTTAACCGTTGTGGTCGGTCAGCCTAAGGAAGACAGGGCAAACCTTGTTGACTATATGAAGAAAAACCCCGTCAACAATATGGTTTACGTTTGTCCACCGACGGTTGAAGGAGCAAAGCGTGCCGAGCTTGATTATTTAATCGTTGGCAAAACCGAAAGATTATCGCTTGCTCTTGTAACCTTACACACGGGTAGAACCCATCAAATTAGGGTTCAAATGGCGCATTTAGGTACGCCGGTTTACGGCGATATGCGTTACGGTGGGGCTAAAGCGGTAAAAGGCAAGATTGCGCTTTGGTCAACGTCGCTTTCATTTTTACACCCCATTTCAGGCGAGAGATTGGTGTTTAAAATTGAACCGCCAAAGGATTCAATGCCTTGGCAGTTATTCCAAATCACCGACGACATATTAGTTTATAACTAAAAAAGAAAAAATTAACTAATTGTTTTTGTGTTTTTGCTAATTTATTGGCTTAAAAACTCAATTAAGCCGTTTATTGGTTTGACAAAACGTAAAAGCAAGTGTAAAATAGAATAGATTTATTATCACGCGCACGTGGCGATAGCCACTTGAAGGAGTTATATTTCAAATGAAACGCAAATTTTTACTTGCAATCGCACTTGTTCTTTGTGCATCACTTTTCTTGGGCTTTATGCCAACACGTCAAGCTCAAGCAGCTGAAGTTACCTTAAACAAGCTCAATGCTTACGAATATTCTTTCAACTATCTTTTAGAAGACGCTGGCATTGCTAAAGCAGATGGCACTACGGCTGTTACGGACGGCAGATACGTTAAGATTAACAACGTTAAAGCTGAAGCTACTACTGCAGTTGCAGACACACGCGCAGCTGGTTTCATCTGCACGAACAGTCACGTTGAATTTATTAGCCAAGCTGTTTATCAAGTAGCTGTTTACAATAAAGAAGGCGACTCACTCGTTGGTTCTTTCAAAGTTGACACAACCAAAAAGCCAGAAGGCGTAGATGCTAAATACGACCTTGCTGACGTTGACGCTTATAAGGATGTAATCGCTCAAAACACAGCAGACTTAAAGGTTAACGATAAGTTTGAAGTTCCTGCGGCAACAGCTTTAGTTGTAAGTGAATATTTTGACGTTACTTCATTAAAGGCAACAATTTGGTATGCAGGCCCACAAAAAACTTCATACACAAGTTTAGGCTCATCAAAAACTACTATCTCTATCACTGACGTTGGTACTTACAGCTACTACGTTCTTTATACCGACTCTTTAGGTAACACTATGTCAGTTTCCGATTTAGTTATCGGTAACGGTGGTTGGTACGAAAAGGATGACGACGGCAACCCAACAGGTTCAATTATCATTCCTATTTTCACGTTTGAAGTTGCAATCGCTTCAACGCCAGAAGTTACCGTTGGTATTAGTGAAAGCGCTTTCCTCGGTCTTGAATACACGGTTGAATGCTTCACAATCACTGCAAGCAAATACAACACCGTTTATAAGCTTTACTACACGGCTGAAGAAATTATCCAAGGCGATGAAGAAACTCAAGCTGAATACATCGCACGCGTTAAAGCTGCATCACGTTTTAAAGACGTAACTGACAAACTTGACACTTCTGCACTTACGTTCACACCGGACGAAGCAGGTTACTACTACGTAGAACTTTATATCGTTGACGGCGCTAACCAAAGTGACACAGTTTTGTCAAAAGCAATCAACGCAACAAAGAGCTACAAGAAAGTTGAACTTGAAAATCAATTCTTTGCATATAACTGGCAATCAATCGTATTCTTAAGCATCGCATTTGCTTGTCTTGTTGCTATTATTGTTATCCTTTGCGTTAAACCACGTGAAAAGAACAATGACCTTGTTGTTAAACAATAATAATTAGGCAAATCTGCCTTTACAGCGGGACTCGGTTTTAAGCGAGTCCTGTTTTGTTTACTTACGTTTACTTAACTGATATTATCACTTAAATTTTACGTTAGGGTAAGGAGATACCATGTTAATTAAAAACACGTTAAAAATAGTACTTAACAACTTAAACGTTGTATTTAAATCAATGATTTTTAGGTTGGTGCTATGGATTATCGGCTTTGTTTCACTTTATTTTTTGGGCACTGCAATTTTAGACGGTGTCGTTAAAAGTGACGAGCTTAATGCGTTAATCGGCGCTTTAAAGGAAATCTGGCAAAACTTTATGCACGGCGAATACTTGAAAAACGTTGACTTAAAGCAAACGTTTGAAAGCTTTACTAACCTGTTAAAAGTTGAATTTATCAGTAACATCGGCCTATTTATTTGCGCATTGATTATCGGTTACGTGTTATTGGTTTTAAACGGCATTTGTACCTACACCGTTTCATCAATGATACACGCTAAAATGTCAACAATGACCAAGCTTGGCTTTTTTGAAGCTTTATTTATGGGGCTTAAAAAGTCAATCGTTTTTGAAGCCATTTACGCATTGCTAAAGGTAATTGCAATTTTGGTTTCCGTGCTTTTAGGCATTTTAGTCGCAGTTTATACACACGACGTTCTATTTATCTTTGCAATCGCGTTAGGCTTTGCAATCAGCGTTATATTATTCACCCTGTTCCTGGTTGTAACGGCGCTCTTCCGTCCGTCGGTCGTTGCTGGCGAGCCAATTAAGAATTTATTCATTAACAAGCTTATACATAAACATTTTGGCGTTATTTTGTGTTCGTTCTTCGTTGGCGTGATAATTTCTTGGTACATCAACGTTTCAATGTTTATAACCACCTTGGGCGTTGGCTTGATTTTGTCAGTACCACTAACGCAAATCTTCTTTGCAGTTATGCAACACGTACTTAAATGCCACCTTGACGGCATTAAGTATTTTATCGACTTTGAAACTATCGAAACTCCAAACAAACTCAAAAAGGAAGTTAAAGCTGCTAACTTCTTGGACGAAATCGAAGTTTAGTCCTTATCAACGTAAAAAAACACCAAGCAAACTTGGTGTTTTTTTAATACTTTATTAAGGTTATTTTTTGGTTTTTTTGTTTCCTTATTATATAGTATGAGTGGTTTATTGATTATTTGCTTGCGCGTCTTTGTATGCTTGTAAAGCTGTTGCAAGCTGGTCGGGACAAGAAGTATTGCCTTTGCATTTTACACCCTTTAAGGTTGTGATAACTTCGTCAATGTTTCTGCCTTCAACAAGCCTTGAGATGCCTTGTAAGTTACCTAAACAGCCACCGATAAATTTAACGTTGTAAACCTTGCCGTCTACTATATCAAAAAGAATTTGTCTTGAACACGTGCCTCTTGTTGCGTACGTTTGCATAATTTTTCTCCTTGTATGTTATTTTAGAAATGTTTTTAAATTAATCGACCAAATGGTCGTAAATAGTTGCGTATAAGTTTTCAGCCTTATCGGGCCATTTTTTGTAAATATTTTTTGCCACCTGGCGTGAAGGAACTACAAGCTTTAAATCAAGCTGTGGCCCTATCGGTTCAACAATTTTAAGTGAAACGGTATAAGTGCCGTCGTTATTCATAAAATAATCGGCTATGTATTCCTGCTTGCGCCTGTATTTCACACGGTTTTTCTTAACGAACAGCGATATGTTTTCCCTTATTGACATTGGGATGCTGACAAAGAAATCCGCTAAACAAACCCTGCCGTTTGGTGTAATGGCGTAAAGGGGATGCTCGCCCGTTGAAATTTCGTATAAAAACTTATCTTCAATAAGATGAGCAAGGGTAAGCTTACAGTCCATATAGCTTATCCAATCGTTTTCCTGACAACACATTTCTTCAACGGTGTTTTGCGAAAGTGGGATTTCCATCTTATCAAAAACGAACAATAATATTAACTTGTTAATTGAATTACTGCCCCTGACTGGCACGATGATAACCCCCGAAAAACGTATTACTTTAAGCTGATATGGTTACTTTTTTAAATGCAGAAAACTGAAAGCTCCTTTAACAAATCGTCACAATCGCTGGAGTGGATTTCAACGTTAAGCGGTTTAGATAAATCAAGGCTGAAAAGCCCCAAAACAGATTTTGCGTCAACCGCGTAGGAATCGTCTCTCAAAAAAATGTCGGCAGGGTGGTTTTGAACGATGTGTTCAAACTTTTTTACGTCTGCCCCAGAGTTTAATTTTATTTGTAATGACTTCATAAACAATACCGTTTAAAAGGGCTTTTGCCTTGCTTTGACGACTAAAAGCCCAATAATTCGCCTTATACTAACTTTAAACATAATTATTATACATAAAATCAATAAAAAAATCAACAAAATTGAAAAATAATTTGTAAACAAACAAATTTTGTGTTACAATATCTATGTAAACACAATTTGTAGTGGTTATTAAAGGTCAATTTGCCTTGTAACTGACAAAATAATTAGGGCTTAAGCAAAAACGGGGGTAAAAATGCAAACCAAACAACAGTCAATTGATAATTTTACAAAAAATATTGATGCGTTGATTTACTCAACCTATATTTTGTCAGACAAAAAGTTGACCGACCTTATGCGTACGCTTTCAACGTCAAAAATGCTTTATCGCCTTATCGAGTATTGCACCGATGATTTTGACTTTTACGGGCAGTATGAAAAATCCTTTGTTGCAGGCGATACGTTTGGCAAGGGCAAGTATATCCCACCTGTTGACGCGCGCTCAACGATTGCGTTCGTGTTCGGGCTTTTGTACCAAATCAACACTAACCAGATAGAGCTTTTACCACTTTTAGATAAGTATTTTTATGCTGGTGAAAACACCGATAGGTTCCGTAATTTCACTATGCAGGTTTTAGTTCCGTTTAGGACTGAAATCTTAAACGCAACAAAGGCGATGATGGAAGAAGAATACGTTGACGTTGAGCCTGTTAGCGTGCAAGTAAAGCCTGTTTCAGAAAATCAAAAACGCACCTATGCGCTTTCTAAAAAGGATGCAAAGCAAATAGGCGCGTATTTGGAAGAAACACGTTCAATTATTTTACAATATAAGATTGACGTAAAGCAAAAAACCGAGCTTACCGAAATATATACGAGCTTTAAAAATTCACTTTACGGTGATAATGCAAAGCAGATTAAAATACAGTATCTTGCTTACAAGTACGTAACGCTTTATTACCGTAAAAACGATAACAAAATTGCCCACGTTGAGTCAATACTGAAAAACGCCGGGATTATCGACTGATTTTTAAAACAAGGCTTTTGTACTGAAAAGCGCCAAGGCTTGCGCGTGGTTCAACGTAAAAGCCAAAGTTTGCCCTAAATAAAAGGTATGCAAAAAATACGTTTACAGCAAACAAAACCGGCACGAAAACCATTAAAATCAAACTGTCTAGCTTGTACTTAAAAATAAACATAGCAACATAAACTGCAAGCGCGCCACCTAAAAGCGCGCATATTAAAAGCTTGCCGTAGCCTTGCTTGCAGGGGGAATCTTCTTCCATATCCTTTTGTTGCTTTACAAGTATAAAGCCGTAGGTGTTTATTGCAAGCAAAAAAACTATAAAAACGATTTTTGTAAAAATTAGCATAAGGTTATTTTGTGCAAAACCGTAATTTTTATAAAAATGCCCCTATAGGTCGGTTAATTATGCTTTTTGGGGGCGTTTGGCGATTACTTTTGGGGATAATTAATTCATTTATAAGCAAAATAAAAATAAATTAAAGGGTTATTATGAAGTGTATTTATTGTGGATGCAAGGATAGCAAGGTTATAGACTCACGCTCAAGTGAAGACGGCCAAACCATAAGGCGTAGAAGAGAATGTATCGAATGTGGCAAGCGTTTTACCACTTACGAAACGGTTGAAACAACGCCCGTATTGGTTGTTAAGTCAAACGGCACAAGGCAGGCCTTTGATATTAACAAGATTAAAGGTGGCGTTATTAAGGCGTGCGAAAAACGCCCCGTGCCTATGTATAAGATTGATAAGCTTGTTGAAGACGTTAAAAAGCAAGTTTATAATTCAATGGAAGATGAAATTTCATCAAAGAAGATTGGTGAAATGGTTATGGAACAGCTTATGGAGCTTGACGAAGTTGCTTACGTTAGATTTGCGTCAGTTTACCGTTCGTTTAAAGACCTTTCAACCTTTTTAGCTGAAATTGAAAAAATAACAAAAAATAATAATGGAGATAGATAATGAAGAATTTTATTAAGATTATCGCGCTTGTATTGGCTTTATCAACGGTTGCGCTTTTAGGTGCGTGCGACAAAGAATCATCAAAATATTCTTACTGGAAAATAGAAAGATATGAACTTGCCGACGGTGAGCCTTTAACTTATTACGCTGAATTCAACGTTCAAAGGGAAAACCAAATTAGAGAAATTTGGATTAACGTTGATAATTTTGTTGGCGAATCAATTAAAGTTGGTTATTTCTTTGGCTCAAACGTTAGTGGCGAAGCAACCGTAACCAAAGCTGTTTTAGAAAAAACTGACGGCTGGTACAAAATTTCAGCCGATAGCCCACGCAGTGTTTCAACCATTAAGCTTGTTTTCACCGACACGGTACGCGTTAACGAAGTAGTTGTTGTTGATACCAAGGATAAATTAGCAAAGCTTACGCTTAAAGAATACGGCGAAAAGGCAACTTCAACTTCAAACTCACGCAACAAATATACTGCTGAACAACTTGAAACGCTTCAAATTGAACACAGCGCGCTTTGTGCAATCGACGAACAAGACATTTTTGACTTAAATACGCTTAAGGAACTTTTTGAAAGCGCTGTTAAAAATAGCACCACACAATTATTACCAAATAGCTAAAACCAACATTTTTTGGCCTAACGGTTTTCCGTTAGGTCATTTTTTATTGCTCTTGATAATATATATAACCGTAACAATATTTTAGGGGAGCAATATGCAAGCTTGGGCAAAGGAAGTTGCTTGGATTGAAAAAAGCTTAAACGTTGATATATCAAAGGGCTTAACTGAAGCTTCAGTTGGAAAAAACAGAGATAAATTCGGGGCTAACTACTTATCCGAGCAAAAGCAAAAAAGTATAGTTAATCGCGTTATAGACGCACTTTTTGAACCAATGATGATTATACTTTTGTTTGCTTTTTGTATAACTTTAGGCGTTAATATTGCGCGCCAAATTAAAACGGGCGACGGTGAGTTTTACGAGTGTATCGGTATTTTTATTGCAATTTTTATATCGGTTTTTATTACCGTTTTAATGGAAGGTAAAAGCCAACGCGCCTTTGCGCTTTTAAAGGGGCTTGAAGACCAAGGCACTGTCAAGGTTATACGAGATGGTAAGCTAAAGCTGATAAAAGCAAGTCAGGTTGTGGTTGGCGACGTGGTTTTAATTGAAGCAGGTAATAAAATACCAGCCGACGGCAGACTGATAAAAGCCGACTTTTTAAAGTGTGACGAATCAACGCTAACAGGCGAGAGCAAGGGTGCAAAAAAGGTACATAACGTCGTTTTAAAGGCAGACGTCCCACTTGCCGAGCGCGTAAACTACGTTTACGGTGGCACTTTCGTGTTAGAAGGCAACGGCGCTTACGTTGTAACGAGCGTCGGCGATAACGGTGAGATTGGTAAAATTGCCCAAGAGCTTGGTGCTGAAAAGCAAATTTCAGCGCCGTTAAATCAAAAACTGACCAAGCTTGGTAAAATGGTTTCGGTTTTTGGCGTGGTTTGTTCGGTTTTTGTGTTTTTGCTTTCCTTTATAAGGCTGGCAATTATTAAAAACTTAAACTTTGAAAGCATACAAGATATTTTTATCCAGTCAATAGTGTTAATTGTTGCGGCAGTACCTGAAGGCTTACCAACCACGGTTGCGCTTTCGCTTACCTTAAACGTGGTAAAGCTTGCTAAATCAAACGCTTTAATAAAAAAACTTGTCGCAACCGAAACCATAGGTGCTGTAAGCGTTATTTGTTCCGACAAAACCGGTACGCTTACTAAAAACCAAATGACCGTTTATAGCGTTACGTCTAAAAACACAAGTCAAAAGTTGGATGCGGATATTGCTTTTAATATGGCTGTAAACAGTACGGCAGAG
>JAZTYT010000043.1:0-3900 GCA_045637045.1 Christensenellaceae bacterium
GCTACGATCCGACTTGCTAACAAGCCAACAAAACTAACGGTGATTATAAAAGTAACGTCTAAAACGTAAACGACTGAAACGGTATGGTCTGAGTCAACGTTTACGAGTGTGTAAGAAGAAACAGCACCAACTGATACGCCGTCAATAACGACTTCTTTTACCATATAGCCTAATTTAGCTTTAAAGTCAATACGCACGTTTTGGCCAACGCCAACGCTTGAAGACGGCGTTACGTCACCCTTGCCCTGTGCCGTGGTTGTGATTTGACAAACAACCCTTTTAAAGCCGATTTCAACAAGGGTATCCTTTTCGACCATATATAAGGTCAGCGTATTTGTTGCTTCCACAATTTTGCCATCAATCTTGATATAATCAATAGCGTAATTTTGCGAAGGCGTGATATTAAGCGTTAAATCGTCCTGATATTCAATATTGATTAACCCCGACTTATCAACGCTACCGTTTTCGCCACAAATAACGTTGACGACGTATTTAAGCTTTTCAAACACAACGGTGATTAGTTGGTTGGATTGCACGTTTTCAAGTGTGTAAGACGTAACTGCGCCAACCGATACGCCGTTTACCTTAACGTCTTTTACCTTGTAGCCGACGTCGGGGATAAAGGTATAGGTTACCTTATCCAAAATATCCATATAGTTGTCAACGCCCGGGGTAACCGTACCGTTTGAGCCAAGCTCAACGGTTATCTCGTAACGGCGTAAAATAGGCTCGTACTGGGCGATATAGGTTACGTCGCCAACAACAGCCGACAATGGGCTGTCCCACCCGATGAAATAATAACTATGCTCGTTGTCAGACGGTCTTGTTGGCGCGTCTTTAACTTTGGCATTTTTATTGTAATATTTAGGCGTAGATCCGTAACTATAAGTTTCGGTATAAAGTACGCTTCCATCCCAGTTTTTCCAGGTAACCGTGTATTTTTGAAGTTCCCTTGTGACGGTTAGCGTGCCTAAATGAGCGTCGTCAGCGTTGACGTAAATTGGCGCGCGATACCAACCGCCGCCGATTTCTTCAAAAATATCGGGCAAGCTATGATAATACTTAACCGTGTCGGCTTCCTTTTTAACGAACAAGTAAACGACCTGCCCTGCTTTAAACGTGCCCGAATTTTTCGTGCCAGCTGTCGCGTTTTTATCAGCCGAAATATAATGGTCTAAAACGTAATTGCCAAAAATGGGTTGCGCGCCGATTTCATAAGTCACGGTTACGTCTTCAATAGGCTTTAAGCTTGCAGGCGCAATGCTGATTTGGGCAAGCCCGTCGTTTTCGCCAATATAAACCGACTTAGTAAAAACGCCCTTGCTTACCGCCGTGTAACTGCTTACGTCGTCTAAAACGTAAGTGTGGGTTTGCGTGTCGGCATAGACTTCAACGATAAGCACGAACTCGCTACCCCTGGTTACCGGAAACAGTGTCCCCGGCCCACCGCCGTTGCCAAAAAGCGAACCGTCTATTGCGCTGTTTTCCACGATTATATCATCGTCGGTTTTGAAAGGATTGTCGTCATCGTCGTCAATATCAATATAAATATCAATATCGTCTTTATTGAAGTTTACGTCATCGCGCTTGATATCGTCAATCTTGATATCAACGTTGTCTTTTTTAATTAAAACGTTATCGTTTTTAGTGACGTCACTTATTATTGGTCTAAAATAATTGGACTTAGGGAAATATTCCTTGGGGATAAAGTCGCCGTTTCTAAACTCTTTGGTCTGATTTTGGTAAGTGCCTATTATATAGGCGTCCTTAATATTTTCGCCTAAATCAAGGTCCAAATATACGCCTTCTTTAAATATGGCTTTAATTTCAACGTCTTCCTGCACGTTTTCAACGACCAAGCCGTACTTAACTGCTTCAACAAACTCATCGTGCTCAAGCGCAACGCCGTTTACCGTAATTTGAGCAACAGCCCAGCTACCTGCTTGCTTGAAAAGATATCTTACCCTTTCACCTTGGCCAATCAAAAGGTCCTTATCTATCTGGGTTGAGCCGTCGCCTTCGATAGTAATGCTTACCTTGTGGTAATCTATTTCTTCCCACTTGGCGTAAACGAAAAGTGTGCTTGAATTTGCGTAGTATTTGTTGTAGTATGAAAGCGCGTTAAGGTTAGGCGCGTCACCTAAATGGCAAATATCTTCCCAACCGACGTAATAAACGCCGTCAATTTCCTTTATTTTTTGACTGCCGTTGCCGTAATCTAAATACCAGCCCTTAAAGGTATAGCCCTGTCGCGTTGGCGCGTAAAGCTTTAAGTCCTGCGCGTCGCTTGCAAGCTCTACTGCGTGGTTTTGGGCGTTGTTTACACCCCCTGCCAAATCGTAAAACACGTTGACGGTTTGAAGCGTCGTGTCGGCATTGTATTCAAAGGTAAAGTTATAATCTAACCGGTAGCCCGTCGGGGCTGTTATGGTGTAAGTTTTGGTTTGGCTGTCGCCTTCCGTGACGTCGTAAGTTATTTTAGGCAAGTTCATATCGACTTCAGAATAAACCGACTGCACGCGTTGAATAAAATTAAGCTCGCCACTTGTTGTATTGGTGTAGATTATATAGTCCTTGTTGGGCAAGGTGTAGCTGTAATATTCCAGATCGTGCCCACGCGTAAACGCAGTTGTTTTAGGGTCGTAGTCAAGCTCTAAATCTTCGCCTATAAGCCCGTGAGTAACGAAAAAGTTATTTAAATACGCATCGGTTTTTTGACCGTTACCGTAGGTAACAATCACCTTGTACTGGCCGTAATCGGCGTTGGTTTTTGTAATGTAAAAACGCTTGTTGGTCTTGTCAACTTCAATGCTAAACTTGTCGCTGACGTCTTGCCCGTTTAAATATATCTCAATATCCTTTATGGTCGCGCCGTTTGAGATTTCGTACGAATACGCCAAATCAACGTCATTATAAAAAATATTTTTTTGCTTGGTGGTGGATTTTTCAGCCTTGAAATCGCCGTGGTATTTGTTTTTAACGGCGTTAGGATACGCATAGCCCGACTCAATTTTATCGTAAAAATATAAGTCCTTTGTGGTGTCCTTTTGGTACTTGTAACCACTTATCCCGCTAATGTTTTCATCTTCATAGAAGATGAAAGAAAGCCCGTCAATACCCGAAGTTTCCGTATAAGAATTTAATAAAAGCCACGCGCCCTTAAAGGTTTTTGTTTCCCCGGCGTCGGTGGTTACCGTTTGGGTGTAGTCGTCATCCCAACCGATAAGCGAAACTGCGTGGGCAGACGTGGTATTTTTTTGGTTTGGGGGTAAGTACGACGTGTTTGCGCCATTAAATTCGGTATAAACGTAACCAGTCCTAAAGGAAAACGACAAGTATAAGCTGCCGTGGTTTAAAAGGTGGTTTTTAATACCTTCCACGTCGGATTTTTTAAAATTCGTGGTGCTGTCCGAAACTAAACAGCTTGCTAAATCATCATTTGAATAACGCTCGAAAAAGTTATAATAATCAGTAGAGTTTTCCGTGCTCGAAATATTAGCGTATTGGTAAGGTAGGTCGCACTCCAACATAAGCCCTGCTTTTTGGATTACTTCATACTGGTAGCTCATACTTCCACCAGCACCCATTTTATTGTAATAGGTTTCGGTGTTGTTAAGCGCAATGCCCGTCCATAGCTCTGAAAAATCGTAATACTCGCCCGTTGCCTTCATTAAAGTTGTTGAAGCAGCCATCGTTCCGGCAAAGTTCCAGCAATAGCCGTGCCTGTCTTGGTTTTGGGTTAAAATTATGTATTCGTCACGCATACAGTAGCTTGACGGCAATTCTTCAGCGCGCGCAAGGCTCACGCTACCTATTGGCAACGCGCAAAATACACTGCTTGTTAAAAGCAATGCAATTAAAAAAGAACAAATTATGCTTTTTATCTTCATAGGAAAAACT
>JAZTYT010000044.1:0-5151 GCA_045637045.1 Christensenellaceae bacterium
GCCGTGCTTGAAAGCAAAATCAAACGCAAGCGCGTGGCCGAATTCGTGAGTCATATCGTCAACGTCACCAGACGAGCCGTTAAAGTTTGCAAACACGAAGCATTGCTTTAAGCTATCTAAAGTGGTTGCGTAGCCACCACCACACTTGCCTTCGCGCGCGTCAAGGTCAAAAGCTCCCGTTTCAATCATTTTCTCCATAAACGCTGAAGTCACAGGGCTCATCTCGGCGTACATCCTTCTTGCCGATTCAACAATGCCTTGCATATTATCAAACGGAACAGGCGCTTCAGCACCTTCGATTACTTCGTTATCGTAAAAATAAATTTTGTCAAAGCCACAGTTTTCTTTAATACTGTTTTTAAGGCTCGTAACCACTGGCACGATATCGTTTAAAACGTTAGCCCTAAAGACTTCAACCATTTGTTTATCGTAGTCAAAACGGTTCATTCGGTAGTAACCAAGCTCAACGTAATTTTTATAGCCAAGCTTTTGTGCAATTTCCGTACGCACCTTTACAAGACGGTCAAACAAATCGTCCAACTTGTCTGAAATTTTAGAAAGCGCGCCGTCAATAGCTACGGTTGCCTTTTTCCTTATCTCGCGCGATGAATCTTCCATAAAGCCCCTAACGTAGCTTAAAGGCTTTTCTTCCCCGTTCCAATCCATCGTAACCTGTGCAAGTAATTGCGAATACTCGGTAACTATTGAGTTTTCAAGCCTTTCAAGTTCTTCAGTTTCAGGGCTGTGGCATTTTATAGCGCACTCGTAGTATGGGAAAAGCGTTTCAGGTAAAAGCTTTTCAAGTTCCTTCCTAAACGGCGAATTTACCATAGCTTTAGCGTAGGTTGAATTATATCCCGAAACGGTTGGGCCTACCTGGTCGTAAAAGTCCTGCTCGTTTAGATAAAATTCATCACGCGTATCTTGTGAATAGCGCACGTAAGCAAGCGAAGCGTAAGTGTTAAATTCTTCCATCGCATCGTTAAAAACCTTTCTTGCCTTTAAAACGTCTTCAACACACTTTGCGTTTTGGTTTATTTCAATGAATTTATCAAGCGCGTCTTTAACCTTGTTTACGTCTGCGCGCACGTAAGGTATTTGGTTTACTTTAATTTTGTTTTCCATAATTATTCCTTAAAATGTGGGGCTATAAGCCGTTTAATCGCAATTTTTGGTTGCAATTAGGTTTGCGCCTTTACATATATTTTCTTTTAAAATTTGACCGACTTTAATTGTGCCGTCAACCTTAACGGCCTTAATTTGTTCAATAATTTTTGCCATATCCTTTTTAGGTACCGGCATATCGGTTTTAACGGGTACTACTTTGCCGTCAAGCGTTTTTATAGTGGTGGTTATAACCCTTAATGGGTTAACCACTTCACTGCTTGCGTAATTTTTACCACGCACACAGGTAAAGCCCGTGATATCCACTATGCTTTCACCGTCCAACGTAACTTCTACGTTACACCCCATAGGGCATTCAACGCAAATCAATTTTTTAATTTCCATTTTAGCCCCCTTGTGATAGCGTAACGGTCAAGCCGTCGCCAATTTGTTCAAGCTTATCTTTGGTTAAAATTACCGTTTCCATTTCGCCCGGAACTACAACGCGTTTTTTGACTGAAAAAATCTCTTTATCGCCAGAAAGTCCACGTATAGTACAGTTATTAAAGGTTTTTGTAACCCTAAAGAACAGTTTAACGTTGCCTTCAACCGCCAAATCTATGCGCTGTGGCAAAACGTAAGATATATTCTCACCCTTGTCAACCTTAACGGTTTGCTTTTGCGTTTTACCCTTTAAAACGTAATCGGCGGCAAACTTACCTGCGATTGCAGATTCTTCTGAAACGTAATCTACTAAATCGTGCACCTGCAAAACGTTACCACACGCAAACACGCCGTCAACGGACGTTTCACGCGTTTGATAAACCACAGCGCCACGCGTTGATTTATCAAGCAAAACGCCAGCGTTTTTAGTAAGCTCGTTTTCAGGTATTAGACCAACCGAGAATAAAACGGTGTCACACTTAAAATGCTTTTCCGTGCCTAAAATAGGCTTTCTGTTTTGGTCAACCTGCGAAATCTCAACGCCCGTAACCCTGTCTTTACCTTCAATCCTGGTTATCGTGTGGTTAAGGTAAAGCGGAATACCAAAATCGTCAAGGCATTGCACGATATTACGCTTTAAACCACTCGAGTGTGGCATAATTTCGCAAACGGCGTGCACCTTTGCCCCTTCAACGGTCATACGGCGCGCCATAATAAGCCCAATATCGCCAGAGCCTAAAATGACTACTTCTTTGCCCGGCATCTTACCCAAAATATTAACGTATTTTTGCGCAGTACCAGCCGAATAAACGCCTGCAGGCCTTGTACCCGGTACGTTTAACGCGCCACGGCTTCTTTCACGACAGCCCATCGCTAAAATAACGGCTTTTGCTTGGATATAGAAAAGCCCTTCGGTAGGATTGATTGCCGTAATAACCTTATCATTAGTAAGGGATAATACGGTCGTTTCCGTGTAAACCTTTATTGAGCGCGCGTTTACCATATCAATATAGCGCTGTGCATACTCAGGCCCAGTTAAGCTCTCGCCAAAGCGTTTAAGCCCAAAACCGTTGTGTATGCATTGGTTTAAAATCCCACCCAAATGTGGTTCACGCTCCAAAATAACGATATCTCTTGCGCCGTTGTCGTAAGCTTCGCAAGCGGCGGATAGACCTGCTGGCCCAGCGCCGATAATTACTACGTCGTGCTTCATTTGGTATCCCCCACTATAAGGTTGGAATTTTTACCCGATTTTTCAATCTCGGTTAAGTTTTTATTTAACTCTCTTGCTAAAATTTGCGTGATATACGGCTGACAAAAACCGCCTTGACACCTACCCATACCGGCACGCAATCTGCGTTTGATACCGTCAACGGTCGTTGCAGGTGGGTTTTGGTGGATTACACGCACAATCTCGCCTTCAGTTATTTGTTCGCACCTGCAAATAATCCTGCCAAAGGCTGGGTTTTTATTTATAAGCGCGTTCTTTTCTTCATCTTTAAGCCCCATAAAAAAGCTGTCCTTTTCACGGTTTGGCTTATAATTTTTATTAGGTTTTAATTCAATAAGTCGGCCTATAAGCTGATTAACAACGTATTCGGCAATAGCAGGCGCGCTCGTTAGCCCTGGCGATTCAATCCCAGCAAGGTTAATAAGCCCCTTAACTTTTTTGCTTTCTTCAATGATAAAATCGTGCTTATCGCTATAAGCCCTTACCCCTGTAAACGACGTAATAGTATTATAAAAAGGAATATTTTCGCACACGCTTTGCGCCTTTTCAATAATCTGGTTAAGCCCTGAAGCAGAAGTTTGCGTTTCTTCTTCATCTATCTCTTCAGCCGTTGGCCCTAATAAAATATTGCCGTCAACCGTAGGCAAAATTAAAACGCCCTTGCCCTTTTTACTCGGTGTGCAAAATAAGGTGTGTTTTACAAAGCCTTCGCACTCCCTATCAAGCAAAATATACTCGCCCTTTCTGCCACCGATTTTTATGGTGTCGTCACCGAAAAGACTTGCAACGCGTCCAGCGTTATACCCTGTAGCGTTTATAACAAGCCTTGTTTTTATGCTTTGGCCGTTGGTTGAATAAATTTCAAAGCCGTCGTCGGTGTTTTCAACCTTACAAGCTTCAAAATCGGTCAAAAGGCGCGCGCCGTTATCCATTGCGTTTCCGATTGAAGCAATGGTTAAACCGTACGGGCAAACAATACCACCCGTCGGCGCGTACAATGCACCCAAAGCCTTTTTGCTTACGTTTGGCTCAAGCGCGAAAAGCTTTTCCTTTGAAATTATTTCAAGCCCGCTAACGCCGTTAACTTCGCCACGCTTTTTTAAGCTTTCAAGCGTTTCAAGGTCTTCGCTTGAAAAAGCAATAATCAAAGAGCCGTTGTTTTTATACTTAACGTTAAGCTCTTTAGCCCACGTAGGCATAAGGCGATTGCCTTCAACGTTAAATTTTGCCTTTAAAGTGTTTTCGGCCGCGTCGTAACCAGCGTGCACTACGCCAGAGTTAGCACGGCTTGCACCCATTGAAACGTCAGCCTGCTTTTCAATTAAACATACCTTTAGGTCGAACCTTGAAAGCACGCGCAAAACGCACGCGCCAACAACGCCACCACCTATTACAGTTACGTCAAACATATTTCCCCTTTATACTTTCAACTGTTTTTCGTCAGTAAAATATATTTCCAATTTATATCACCTAAATTCAAGGTTGATAATTCTCATAGCAACTTTAAGGTTAGTCATTACGACTACGCAACCGTCACGCGCAATTCTCCAATTATTAGAGTTCTCGCTCTTTGCAAAATATTCAATATTTAATTGCGCAAAATTGATTGCTTGTTCTTCGGTAGCAAACGTAATAAACATGCAAGACTTGGAATGGTCGCCGTTTTCAATCAAGCCGTACTGCTTAACAATCTCAACCGTAAAGTCGCCACCCATAAAGGCGATTTCGCTGTTTGTGAGCGAAGTTGCGCGTTCACATTCTTCCTCTGTGATGTAGCACATACCTTCGGTCAAGCCCTTATCCTTGAGCTTTTCGATACTTTTATCCATATCGAATTTGCCGACGATCTCTGTTGTTATCACAATGTCCTCGCAAGGCATAACGAATTCGTAAATCCATTTGTCGTCATCGGTTTCACGAGGATAGATTCTCGTTCCGTTTACAACAAATTTCAAATCCGCATCAATAATCTTTTGCGTTCTAAATCCAATGATTACGCCTGAAATTACACTATCACGACGGTCAATGATATAGTGATCTGCATCTGTGTCCTCAATGATTACTTTATAGGATTTCATATCGCCTATAAAATCCGAAGATTTTGTACTTCCGCAATGCACACAGGTGTATTCTGTAATCGTTCTGTTGCTACCGGGTATTATATACTCAATTCCTTCGCCATATGTGTGTTCAGCTCCGCATTGATTCCACGCTGCTCTTGCAAGATTTCCATCGCAGATACCTATTTTGGTGTTATATTCGTAATTATTGAATGTCAATTTGCCGGATTCACGTATGATTATAAATTCAACAGGAGAATTAAGGAAATCTGAATTTCCGAGACCGTCTTCTGTGGCAAAAAAGATATGATG
>JAZTYT010000045.1:0-13044 GCA_045637045.1 Christensenellaceae bacterium
TTTATAGGTTACCACTTGGCTGTCAAGCAGTTTGGTGTAGTGGGTTTCATCGCCCAAACGGTCGTATTCAAGGTCGTTTGACCAAGGCAACAGCTCAACTATCATATTTACGGTTTTCTCGTCTCTTACGCTCGTTGAACCGTACATAGTTTTAACGTTGATTATACCAACGCCACGCACTTCCATATAGTAACGGATGTTTTCAGGCGCGCTACCAACAATTCTTTCGCCTTCCGTGTGTAAAACTACCGTATCGTCGGCAACAAGCCTATGCCCGCGCGAAATAAGTTCAAGCGCGGTTTCACTCTTACCAATGCCTGCCTTACCCGTTATCAAAACGCCAACGCCGTAAACGTCTAATAAAACGCCGTGCACCTTGCCAGACGGCGCAAGCTCACGCGACAGGTACATCAGTAAATCGTGTATAAGCACCGTGGTAACCTTTTGGGAAACTAATAACGGGCAATTATACTCTTGCGCTAGGGTGTCTATTTCTTCTAAAACGTCAAGCCCACGCGCAATGATAAGACAGTTAATATTTTTCTCAAAAAGCTGGCTAACCGCCTTATAGCGCGCTTTTTGTGGCAAACTCTTAATAAATTCGTGCTCAGCAAAGCCAATGATTTGCACCCTGCGATTGGCAAACTTTTCATAGTACCCCGCAAGCTGTAAGCCCGGCCTTGAAACGCTGATTGTAGATAATTCAACAACCCCGTCGCCTTGACGGATAATTTCTAAATTAAGTTTTTTCGCAAATTCTTGCACGCTAACGGTTTTAAACGTCGTCATTTTGAGTTTCGCTCCTTAAATAATTGTAAATAGTTTGGGCACGCTTTTGGCCTATGCCTTCAACGGCAGTTAATTGTTCAACGGTGGCCTGCTTGATTGCTTCAACCGTTCTGAACGCCGATAAAAGCTTCTTTTTACCTTCCTTGCCAAGGTAAGGTATATCGTCAAGCAAGGATTCAAGATTGTGCTTTAAGTGTTTTGACCTAAAGTAAGTTATTGCAAAACGGTGGGCTTCGTCGCGTATGCGTTGCAAAAGCCTTACCGCATAATCACGGTGTGGTAACACCACTGGCACGTTTGAATGCACGGTGAAAATTTCTTCTTCGCGCTTGGCAAGTGAAATTAAGTCAATGTCTAAAACGCCAAGCTTATCAAAAATTTCTTTTACCGAGCTTAACTGACCTTTACCCCCGTCAATGACGATTAAATCGGGCTTGGGGAAGTTTTCTTCTTCAGCCGTGCCAAGCTTTGACAAGCGCCTTTCAAGGACTTCCTGCAAGGAAGCAAAGTCGTTTGCACCTTCAACCGTTTTAATCATAAAACGGCGATACTCGGACGCGTCCTTTTCCCCGTCGGTAAACACAACCATTGATGCAACCTTATCAACGCCCGAAATGTTGGAAATATCGTAGCACTCCATACGCTTGGGGTATCTTGCAAGGTTTAAAACCTGCTGTAGCCTTTGGCACGCATTGGTCGTTAGATCGTTTTTGTGCATAATTGACGACACGGTCTTTTCCAAATAATCGCTTGCGTTTTGGTAAGCCATTTGTGCAAGCTGACGCCTTACGCCCTGCTTGGGCACTAAAATATTGACCGTTTTTTTGCGCTCGGTTCTAAAAAGCTCGGTTAACACCATTGGGTCACGACAATCGCTGTATAAGATAATTTCATCAGGCAGTTCCGTGTCCTTGGTGTAATATCTTGTTAAAAACTCCGTATAAACGTCTTCAATATCGTTAGATATTGACGTTATTGAAAAGCTTTTTGCACCCAAAATTTTGCCACTGCGCAGGAACAACATATTAACGGCGTAGTATAGCCCGTTTTCGCTGATAGCAATTACGTCGCCGTTTATAAACCTGTTAAGGTTGGTTATCTTGCGTTCCTTTAACTTATCAAGCATTTTAAGTTTGTCACGCAAGCCGATTGCAAGCTCAAACTCGCCACGCTCGGCAAAATTTTGCATTTTGTTTTTCAAAATAAGTTCGGCATCTTCGTCGTTACCCGACAAAAAGTCCATTGCGCGCTCTAAATTTTGCTTGTATTCGGCTGGGGTAATCCTGCCCGTGCAGGGCGCTTTGCAACGGTTAATGTGGTAGTTTAAGCACTCGCGCTTTTGGGCTTTAAAGCCGTCTAAATCAAGCTTACAGGAGCGCAAATTGTAACACTCGTTAACCGTGTCTAAAAGCTCACGCGCGTTAACGCCCGCCATAAATGGGCCAAAATATTTTGCGCCGTCACGCTTTATCTTGCGCGTGATTTCAAAGTAGGGGTAAGCGCGCTTCATATCAAGCCTAAAGTAAGGGTAATTTTTATCGTCCTTTAAAAGGATATTGTACTTTGGCTTATACTTTTTGATAAGGTTGTTTTCAAGCGAA
The DNA here is from genome assembly GCA_045637045.1 of Christensenellaceae bacterium. Lineage (GTDB taxonomy): Bacteria > Bacillota > Clostridia > Christensenellales > Borkfalkiaceae > UBA4636. Next base: position 2,391 of record JAZTYT010000045.1, read on the forward strand.
AATGCGTCGACTTCGCTCTTTGTGATAACGTAGTAAAAATCTTGAATACACGAAACCATTGCCATAACCTTATCGGTTTTGACGCCTGCATAAAAATATTGCTTTACGCGGTTTTTAAGCACCTTGGCCTTACCAACGTAAATTACCTGCCCGTCCTTATCGAGCATAACGTAAACGCCCGGGCTTTCAGGTAATAATTTTATTTTTTGCTCTAAAATTTCGTTCATAGTCAAGTAAATATTTTACTTTTTGATTGACTTTTATGCTAACTAAAAAACCAATCTTGTTTTTGATAAAAGGGGCAAGGCAAACCTGCTGCCCTGCCCTTGATTAATTGAATATAAAATTGTATTGTTTATTTACCGTAAATAGGTTTAGATGCGAGCAATACGCGAAAGACGTGAATTTTCGCAAGGGGGCGTACTTTGGCGTACGCAGAGAACTCACAAAAATTTTCAATGCCCCCAATAAGCCTATTTATCGTAAATAAGGTTTAGATGCAAGCAATACGCGATATTTGGAGTTTTTTACAAGGGGGCGTACTCACCGTACGCAGGAATTGTAAAAATTTTCAATACCCCCAATAAGCCTATTTCACGTAAATAAGGTTTAGATGCAAGCAATACGCGAAAGACGTGAATTTTTGCAAGGGGGCGTACTCACCGTACGCAGGAATTGTAAAAAATGCCAAATAACAAAGTATTGCGAAGCATATAAAACTTATTTGGCGTATTCAACAGCACGCCATTCCCTAATAACATTAACTTTGATTTGGCCTGGGTATTCAAGTTCGGCTTCGATCTTTTTAGCGATATCTTTAGCAAGGAATAAGGCTTGATTATCGTCAACCTGTTCGGGCTTAACCATAATACGAACTTCTCTACCGGCTTGGATAGCGTAACTCTTTTCAACACCTGCAAAGCTTGTTGCGATTGCTTCAAGCTGTTCAAGGCGTTTAACGTAGTTAGTCGTGGTTTCACGTCTTGCGCCAGGTCTTGCGCCAGAGATAGCGTCGGCCGCTTGAACTAAAACGGCTTCGATAGTCTTTGGCTCAACGTCGCCGTGGTGCGCCGCGATACAGTTAACGACGTTCTTGCTTTCTTTAAACTTTTTAGCAAGGTCAACACCGATTGTAATGTGCGTGCCTTCAACTTCGTGGTCAACGGCCTTACCGATGTCGTGTAACAAACCGCCACGCTTTGCCAAATTAACGTCAACCCCAAGCTCTCCAGCCATCATACCTGCAAGGTGGGCAACTTCAATTGAGTGGCGAAGCACGTTTTGACCGTAACTCGTTCTATATTTTAATCTACCTAAAATCTTAACAAGCTCTGGGTGGATACCGAATAAGCCAACTTCAAACATAGCTTCTTCGCCGTTTTGTTTGATTTGCGCTTCAAGTTCCTTTTTAACCTTTTCAACCGTTTCTTCAATGCGTGCAGGGTGAATTCTGCCGTCGGCGATTAACCTTTCAAGGGATAGTTTAGCAACTTCACGCCTTACAGGGTCAAAGCCTGATGCGATAACAACGTCCGGCGTGTCGTCGATAATAAGCTCGATACCCGTTGCGTTTTCAAGTGCGCGGATATTTCTACCTTCACGGCCGATAATTCTTGCCTTCATATCGTCGTTTGGTAACGAAATAGTTGAAACGGTGATTTCCGAAGCGTGGTCGGCACAGCAACGCTGAATTGCTAAACTGATAATATTTTTAGCCTTTTTATCAGCTTCGTCTTTAGCCGCAGCTTCTAATTGTCTTACTTGATGAGCGCAATCCTTACGGGTTTCTTCTAAAATAGATTCGGTAACCCTTTGTCTTGCTTCTTCTTGGGTAAGGTGGGCAACTTTTTCAAGCTCTTCCATCATAAGCTCGTATTGTTTTTCGACCTTTTCTTTGGTTTTAGCAATGTCAGCGCTACGTTTATCAAGTTCTTTTTGGTGTTGTTCTAACTCTTCGTTCTTTTTGAGTAAGTTAGCGTCCTTTTCGTTAAGGACTTCGTCCTTTTTGTTAAGGCGTTGCTCAAGTTTTTGAAGCTCGTGACGTTTTTCCTTTGCTTCTGCTTCAAATTCCTTACGGATACGTAAATCAGTTTCCTTCGCCTCTAAAATAGCTTCCTTTTTCAAGGCCTTACATTCCTGTTCAGCTTCTTCCTTCATGCGTGCGATTAGCGATTCAGCCGTACCAAGCTTGCTATCTCTAACTTTTTGCGTGTACTTTGTGCCAAGTAATGTGCCTACCGCCGCTAATATAATGGCAACAACTGCCGATATAATGATGGTTATCAAAACGGCGTCATTGCCGTTTGCTAGAAACAGGGTGCTTGCATTTGTTAACATAACAAACCTCCTGGGATTAAGAATTATAAAAATATATGAAACGCATTTTTTGCCCTGCCTTTGATAAGCCATTTACCTCGGGCTTTCTTGGCAAAAAGCACCTAATATAATTTTATACAATAATATTTTAAACCACTTATAAGCTTTTGTCAATAATAAACCAATAAATTATTATTATTTTATTTATTTTTATTACATAAAGGGGTTACAAAATAAATTAGGGGTTCCTGACGCCATTGCCACTATGTGGCAAGGCTCAGGATGACAACGTCTCGCTTTAAGTGAGCGTTGGAATCCGTAAGATGCAATAACGAGTAAAAATGCTTGCGGGCAAGCTTGCTTGCACGGATTTGTATTTTTGCTTTAACTGTTATTTAAACGTTGAGCGTTTAAAACAACGTATTTGAATATACTAACAACGATTTCAGCAAAACTCACCCTAATTTATCTTGTTTTTTATTAAAAAGTGCCTGTATAAGTCGATTAACGCCATATTTTAGTTGTTAAGCCTAAGCAAAAAGCCTTGCAAAAAATGCAAGGCCTTTAAGGATTTAGTTTAGTTTTAGGTTTAGTCTTCAGCTTCTTCAGGAGCAACTAATACTGCTTCGCGGATTTGTTTTTCAATTTGATCGGCAACGTCTTGGTGGGCTTCTAAATAATCACGCGCTTTTTCTCTGCCTTGCGCAATCTTTTCGCCACCGATTGAGAACCAAGAGCCACTCTTTTCGATCAAGCCAAGGTCAACGCCCAAGTCTAACAAGCAACCTGCTTGTGAAATACCCTTACCGTAAATAATATCGCATTCAGCTGATTTAAACGGTGGGGCAAGCTTGTTTTTAACGATTTTAATTTTAGTCCTGTTACCGATGATGCCCGTGCCGTCTTTAATAGCGTCGGCTTTTCTTACGTCGATACGAACACTTGAATAGAACTTAAGCGCCTTACCGCCAGTAGTAGTTTCAGGGTTACCAAACATAACGCCAATTTTTTCACGTAATTGGTTGATAAAGATAATGCAGGTATTAGTTTTGTTGATAACAGGGGTAAGCTTTCTTAATGCCTTTGACATAAGTCTTGCTTGCATACCTACGGCTGAATCGTCCATTTCGCCTTCGATTTCAGCCTTTGGCGTAAGCGCTGCAACGGAGTCGATAACGATAAGGTCGATTGCAGAGCTTTCAACCAACATTTCAGCAATGTTTAAAGCTTGTTCACCACAGTCTGGTTGAGAGATGTAAAGTTTATCAAGGTCAACGCCTAATTTGGAAGCGTAAACAGGGTCTAAAGCGTGTTCAGCGTCGATAAACGCGGCAATACCACCTGCTTTTTGCGTTTGCGCGATTACGTGAAGCGCAAGCGTGGTTTTACCTGATGATTCAGGGCCGTAAATTTCAACGATACGACCACGTGGTAAACCACCGATACCCAATGCAACGTCAACGGCAATACAGCCTGTTGAGATTGTGTCAATGCATTGACTTGCAGAAGCTTGGTCAAGCTTCATAATTGCGCCTTTGCCATATTCTTTTTCAATTTCGTGTAGCACCTTCTCAAGGGCTTTTAATTTGTCGTCCATAGTTTCTCCTTATATAGTAATTATATTTTTTTAAACGTGATGAATTATATCAAAAAGCTCCTTAAATTAACGTGTTTTTGTGCGTTAATCAACTTATAGGGGCACTTTTTGTTAAAAACTGTCATTGTTCTCGGCTGTCTTTACCGCCAAGAATAACGCAGCGTTTGTTGCCGAATTTATATTGGATTTTCTATCGCCGTTAAACTTATACTTGTAAACGGAAACGCCTTTAGGCGTACCAACAGCGATAAAGCACAAGCCGTCGCTATCACTTGGGCTTACGGTTGAGCCTGCATAACCCGTTATGGTTAGAGCCATATTGCAATTGCCCTGAGATAGCAATCCCCTTGCCATTTCAAACGCAACCTGTGAAGACACGACGCTAAACTCGTTTACCGTTGCGTGGGAAACTTCAAGCCTGCGTTCTTTAGATAGGGTGTTATAGGTAACGAGCCCTTCGTAAAAAACGTCGCTTGCGCCGGAAGTTTCAACTAATCTTGAAGCAATTCTACCACCCGTCATAGATTCAGCCGTACACAAAACTATTCGCCTTAACTTTAAAACGTCGTTTAAGCGCTGTTCAAGGCTGATATCGTCCTGCGCGTAAATGCTGTCTTTAAGCTGTAAAATAAACTCGCGTATTGCGCCGTCAACCGTGCTTTTGGGCGCGCGTTGACCGTAAATCAAGGTGGTTAGTGAATCAAGGTTTTCAGTTTGAGTATCAAAGTAAACGCCTTGATATTTGTCGGTAAGCTCATCGGTAACCTGCGTTATTTCTTGGTTTGTAAGCCCGTAAAGCTTAAAGGTAACCTTTTGTACGCAAGTACCAAATTGCTTGTTTAAAGCACGTTGCAACTCTTCTTCATAACCCTTATTAAAATCATCGGGAACAATGGATACAAGCTTATTTGCATAACAAAAGCCGTTAGCGTCAGCACTAAAGCCCGACTGCAATAAAAGGTTGCCAAGGTTAAAGGTTGATAGGCCCGCGTTTAAGATGAACACACAATCGCTATCACCTTTCACTCCTTCAACAAACGCCTTTTCGTCAGCGCAGTCGATAGATAAAACGTGGTCGGCGTAAAGCGTATAAGCGTTTAAAAGCTTGATAAAGTCGTCAAGCGATGAAAAACGCGGATTGTCCGTCCGTTTCCTAAAGGAAAGAACCAAAGTTTTCATAATTATTTACTCTCCAGTTTAGCCCCGTAAACGATAAAGTAATGAACACCCGATATTGCCGTCATTACAACCGATAAACCAAAACAGCTAAAGCCAACTATCCAGATAACCATTTGCAAGGTACCACTTGCAAAATGCCCTGCAAGTAACAAAACTATTATTGCAACGTCCTGCAAAAAGGTTTTAATTTTGCCAAGCTTGTCAGCGGCGATTGCAATACCCTTTTTAGCAGTAATCATTCTTAAGCAGGAAATTAAAATTTCCCTTGCCAAAATAATAACGACCGAAACGCCACCGATAAATTCAGGCACGTACCCTAAAGTTATAAGCTTTGCGTCCATAAAAAGTATAAGGGCTGAAAGCACTAAAACCTTGTCGGCGCTACTATCTAAAAATTTACCAAGGTCGGTTATGAGATTATACTTGCGCGCGATGTAGCCGTCTAAAAAATCGGTAAACGAAGCCAGCGCAAAAACGCCCAGCGCAACCAAATAGTGACCTGGAAAATCCACGTAAAATATTGCGATAAAAACTGGTATCAAAAGCAGTCTTAAAACCGATAATTTGTTAGGTAAGTTCATCTTTAATAACCCCGTATAAATCATAGCCTTTACGGCGCTTAATCGTTACTGAATAGGTTTGACCTTGTTCAACAAGGCAATCGCCCGATAAAATAACGTTACCGTCAATCTCAGGCGCTGAAAAGTACGCCCTGCCCACAAATTTTGAAAAGTCAGGAGTAATGCCGTCGGCAACGACTTCTAAAGTTTTGCCGATAAACCCGTCTAAAATCTCGCCCATAACGGCGTTTTGCACCGAGTAAAGGTATCTTAAACGTTTCTTTTTAACGTCAGCCTTTAAGTGGTTTGGCAGTTTATACGAAGGCGTATCCTTTTCCTTTGAATAGGCAAAAAAGCCTGCGTTAAAGAGTTTGGCGTCCTTTAAAAATTGGGCTAAAATCTCAACGTCTTCTTCGGTTTCACCCGGGAAGCCCGTCATAAAGGTTGAGCGTATTGCAATACCCTTTACCCTGTCTTTAAGCTTTTTAACTATTTCGCGATAGCTTGCGTTACTACCCTTTCTACCCATAAGCTTTAACACGTGGTCGGACGCGTGCTGGAGTGGCATATCAAGGTATTTAACAAGCTTATCGTTGGTTGCAAGCTCTTCAATAAGCGCGTCGTCAACAAGCTCCGGATAACAGTATAAAAGACGTATTGAGCCAACGTTTTCAAGGGCAGAAAGTGCCCGTATAAGCCGAATAAGGCTTGGTTTACCGTAAATATCCATACCGTACTTGGTGGTATCTTGTGCGACCAAAATAAGCTCGCCAACGTCACCAAGCGCTTTGGCTTCTTCAACTAAATTTTCAATAGGCTCTGAATGGAATTTGCCACGGATTTTTGGTATCAAACAATACGTGCAATGATTGTCGCAACCGTCGGCAATCTTTAAATAAGCGTAGTGCGGTGGGGTGGTTAGGTATCTATTTTTGCCAAGTGGCTGACCTTGACCAACGTAATTTACGCGCACGCCGTTATAGATATCGCTTATAAGGCGTTTTAAAAGGCTGGCGTCATACGTACCCAAAAAGCCGTCGACTTCTACAAGCTCTTCAAAAAACTCGCCGATAAACTTTTGTGGCAAGCAACCGGTCATAATGATTTTTTCAAGCCTGCCGTGTTCTTTGTATGGCAAATAATTGAAAACCGTTTCAATGGCTTCCTTGCGCGCTGCACCCAAAAAAGAACAGGTGTTGATTATTAAAATTTGGATGCTTTCCATATCGTTTGAAATATTAAATTCATCCGATAAAAAGCCGAGCATCTTTTCGCTATCCACACGGTTTTTATCGCAACCGAGTGAAATCATACCTATCGTTTTTCTTTCCATTTTAGTATTTACCGTAATTATTTTTGCTTGCCAAAAGTGGGGCTATAAGCGTGTTATTTAGTATAATCTTCGTTAAACGGTTCGTTAAAGACTTGTTCGTAGGTCGCCCTGTCGATTAAAATTTGACGTTGCTTGTTATCCATTGGGTAGGAAACGAAACCGTCGGCTTCCATCCAATCGATAAATTTAGCGGCACGGTTAAAGCCTATGCCAATCTTGGTTTGCAGGATTGATTTTGAAGCCGTTTTAAAGAGTATAACAACCCTAACTGCACGCCTATAGAAAACGTCTCTTGCAGCAGGTGGAAGGTTAGCGCCGTCGACAATCTCCATTGACATTTGTTGGCCCTTCGCCATTTCCTGCGCTTCGCCGTTATATTGCTTTGCGTTCTTTTTGATGTTTGCAAGGCAGGTCTTGTCGTAATAGCATTTGTTGTGTTTTTGAATATACTCAACGGCAGCGCGGATTTCTTCCGACTCAACGAGCGCGCCCTGTGCTCTTTCGGAAGCCCCCGTTACCTTGTAAATTAAGTCGCCTTTACCTAAAAGCTTTTCAGCGCCGTTTTCACCAAGCACAACCTGTGAGTTGGTGTAGTCTGACGTCTTAAAGCAAATACGCGCAGTAAAGTTTGTTTTGATTGCACCCGAGATAACGTCGGCACTTGGTCTTTGCGTAGCAAAGATGAGCGAAATACCCGCTGCACGGGCAAGTTGCGCCAAACGTTTAATGCTTGCCGTCATTGACTTTTCAACCTGTGGCGTTGCCATCATAAGATCAGCAAACTCGTCGATTAAAACAACGAGATACGGGAGTTTGCGTTGTCCGTTTTGAACGGCAAGGTCGTTATATTCTTTAATCTTTTTAACGCGTGCGTCTCTAAAGAGCGTGTAACGACGGTCCATTTCTTCGGTCATATACTGTAAAAGCGCGGCGGCTTCTTCAGCTTCGGTTATAACCTTGTTGAACAAAAGGTGTGGCACGCCTAAAAAGTCAACGAATTCAAGCTGTTTAGGGTCAACGATAACTATACGCAAATCTTCCGGCGAATAGGTGTAAAGCCAGCTTAAAAGCATTGAGTTTAAAAAGACGCTCTTACCCGTACCAGTTGCACCTGCAATTAAAAGGTGTGGCATACTGGTAAGGTTTAAAAATACGGGCTTACCCATTACGTCTTTACCGACCGTGATTGAAATTTCCTTTTTAGAAAGCTCTTTACACTGTGGGCTCTTTAAGATATTGCGAAGCCTTACGGTCGTCGTGTATTCGTTAGGGACTTCAATACCGATTCTTGAAGTACCGGGTAATTGCGGTATGATACGGATATCGCCTTTAGCGTGTAACCAAAGGGCAATATCTCCTTGCGCTGAAGTGATAAGCTTTAACTGGGTTGAAGTTGGTATCGAATACTCAAAACGGGTAATCGTCATACCGTATTCGATATTTTCAAGCGTAAGCTTGACGTTGCGCATTGCAAAATTTTCAACCACCGACATTGCAAGCTGGCGCAAACGGTTATGCTCGTCGTAAAGCGCAGCTTTATCTATCTTTTCGTCGGCTAAAAGCTCGGTTGACGGCGCGCGATATTTATAGTTGAACGGCATTTGGTCAATCGAGCCGTGTTCCTTATCGTCGTCATCGTCTTCACTAACGGCTTGCGCCTTTGAAGCCGTTGCATTTGACAAAATATCAGCGTTAACGTTAGTCCTTGATAAGCCGTCGTAATCGTTTGTTCTTGACGTAGCCCTTGCAGGCGTTTCAGCCCTTGCAGGTCTCGTTCTTTCAGCCGTTGCAACGGTAAAGGCTTCGGGGAATACGTCGTTAGAAGGTGGCGCTTCAACGTAAACTGAACCTTGACTGCCGTCACTTTCCTTATAGGTTGGTGGGGCTACTTCCTTTGGCGTTTCTTTTTCCACGCTGTTATCCGTTGCACCGTCAAAAGCCAAAGCATTGTCAGCGCGCGTGCGTGGAGCACTCGTGCGTGAACGCGTGTAGGAAGGTCTTTCAGACTCAAAATTGTTTTCATCAAACATACTTTGCTGACCTTTAACCTGCTCTACGGAACTTTCGTTGTTTATTGGTTGGTCGTATGATTCCGACTGTGGTTCTCTGCTAAAACGGCTTGCACCGTAAGGTCTGTCAGCTGACGGCCTTGCAAACCTTGGCGTTGCGTCCGTTTGTTCGCTATCCGTCGTTTGACGGGCAATACCACGGTTTCTCGCAACCTGCGTCGCGTCAAAAACGCCTTGGTTCTTTAAAGGATTATACGCCTTTTCTACGTTAGGTATCTCTTTTGCTTCACTGTTATAGCTTGTGCTATAGGTTTGCGCGTCTCCACGCATAGCGCGTGGGATTTCCTGCTCACCCGGAATATCCATTGGGTTAGGAATACGCGTTTCAGGGCGATTATCTTCACGCTCGATAGTGTTATCGAACAACCCCCTACGGCCTTGACCAGCTTGTCTATCTTGATTTGAAAATCTACGATCTAAATAGTCGTTTACGTCGTTATCTCTATTGGTAGAATAACTACGTTGCTCGCTCGCGCTTTTATCGTATGCAGGCGCGCGGTTAAAACCACGATTGCCGTAATCCCTTGGCGGTGCGCCACGCATTGGCGTGTCGTTTAAATCGGCAGGGTTAAACTCCGGTGGGGTTAAAATGTGTTGCGCTTCGGGGCTCAACGATGAACGCCTGCCACCGTTAAAGGGTGAATAAGTACTTGAGTAGCTTGGATTCCCCGTGCTCTTTTTAGGTGTTTTTGAATTATTAAATTCAAAATCGCCCATCAAAAGGTCGGGTGGGGCGCTTGGGCGTTGATAATCACGCTTACTTTTAATCCCGAAATCGCCCGAAATATATGCTGGGCGTGAGCTTCTTTTTTGACCTGCGTTTGCACCGTTTACAGCTTGACTTTCACGGTAGCTTGCGCTTGGCGTTTCAAATTCGCCTTGAACTTCCCTTGCGCGACTTCCGTCAAATTGCTTCGTTTGATTTGTTACCCTATGAAGCCTTGACGCAGGAAGTTTTCTTACGTTGTGAGAAGCAGGCTTTGTTTTAGGCCTTTCACTGCGTGAAACAGGGCGATTGAGATTTGCGCTTTTAACCAGTAAGAGTACGGTTATGATAATAGCAAGCGCAAAGAAGATATATGCGCCCACGCTTGATGCAAGCTTGCAAAGTGGGAAGATTACAATTGATGAAAGCGCGCCGAGTGGCGTACTGTTTGAAAGGTTTAACACGCCACCACCATAGCAGAGCGAGAAAAATTCAGAATAGTTAAGCGCGCGTGAGTAACGCGTTGCGATTTGGATAATCGCCATTACCGAAAAGGCTAACGCACCCAAACGCAAAATAAAGTGACGGGCATCATCACTAAAGATTGGCCTGCCGATAACAAGCTTAAGGCCAAAAACGATAAAACCGAAAATAACGTAAAAAGAGTAGTAACCGAAAGCGCCCATAAAAAAGCCCTGTACGCCCTTACCCAAGGTATAAAAAACCGAATCCCCCGTTAAAACGCATAGTAAAGACAGGACTGAAAATAGTAACAGCCCCATACCGAAAACTTCTTTTGTGAACAGCATTGCGCGTTCTTGTTGTTTACTTGTTACACCCTTACGCAAAGTTAATGCCCCCTTTGCTTATCATTTACCCTGCTATTATAACACA
>JAZTYT010000046.1:0-6041 GCA_045637045.1 Christensenellaceae bacterium
GACGAGCATATGATTACCGTAAAGCATTTGCGTGATACTCATTTTGACGAAAATTATGAGTACTTGCCAAAAGGCTTTTGGCATAAAGTAAAGCGCGGTGTTTTATGGCTTTTGTTAAATTTAGTGGTTTTTTTGGTTGTTACTATACGCCACGGTCTTAAGATACACGGCAAAAGCAATTTAAAAAAGCATAAAAAAGAGTTTAAAAATGGTGCAATTACTATTGCAAACCACGTTTTTATGTGGGATTATATTTGCATACTTAAAGCAATACGCCCACACCTGCAGTATCACCCTGGCTGGAAAATCAATTTTGAAGGTCCAAACGGTCCACTCATCAGGTGGGTTGGCGGTATACCAATCCCAACTGGGAATATGCGCGCAATGGGTAAGTTCCAAAAGGCGATAGGGCAGGTTTTACAGGAAAATAAGTGGCTACACTTCTTCCCCGAAGGCAGTATGTGGTTTTATTACCCCGACGTGCGCCCATTTAAAAAGGCTGTGTTTAAGTACGCTTCGCGCTATAATAAGCCCGTTATACCAATGGCGTTTTCATTTAGGCCGAGAAAGGGTATTTATAAACTGTTTGGCAAGAACCCTTTAGTTGACTTAAACATTGGCGAGCCTTTGTATCCAGACTCAACACTCCCAGTTGCCGAAGCAACCGAAAAGCTCCATATTGAAGCCTATCACGCTGTTCAGCTTTTGGCAGGTATTACTCCCGATAGCCCTTATTATAACACCGACCAAAATATTGACAACTATCAAAAAACGATGTGATAATAATGGTGTTTACCATTGTTATCCGAACCCAAAATGTGCGGATAAACGACCTATAGTCCCACTTTTATATATAAAACAAAATAAAAAGCATTTAAAAAGCCTTGGTAAAACACCAAGGCTTAATTGTTTGCTCGTTAGTTTTTGGTTATATCTTTTGGTAAGCCAAGCGCTCGTCACCGTTTGCTAAATGTATAATCCCGCAATATTTAAACCCACGCTTTAAAAGTGCGCGTTGCATTGGCAGGTTATCGCGATGTGTATCAATGCGTAAATCCTTGCAAACGTCAAAGCAGTAGTCAATGCAAAGCCCGATTATCCCGAGCCCTTGTTCTTTTACTGCAATGCGATGTATCACGCCGTAAGCCCCGTCTTTTAGCCACTCACCGTCGTAAACCTTATTATACGTCGGGTCAACGGCAGTTGAAAACATAAAAACGGCAAGGATTTCACCGTTTTCTTCCACAACGTAGCCGATGCCCTTTTGCATATCTTCACGCGCAGTCAACTCGTTTGGCTTTTGGCCGTTCCATTGCTCCAAATTCCCAGTTTGGCGCATAAACTTTTTGGCGTTTTCATAAATCGTGCCAATTTGCATTAAATCGGCTTCAGTAGTTTTTCTTATCAGCATATTAACCCAATAATTTATAATTTATATAAATAATACCATAATTTACGCATAAATTCAATAATTTTTCACAATTGAGTGGTATAATATGCGCGAAATTGACAAAAAAGGAAGGCCGTTATGCTTAAAAATTCTTTCAAACGCCATAAATGGGTATTTAAGTGTATGATTTTAATTTTAACTTGCGCGATGATAATTCCTGTTTCAGCGTGCGCAAAAGTTCCCAAATGGCTTAACATTTGCACGTATAATATTTATAAGTGCGTTGACTACGGTGATTACTTGGCAACGGGGAAGAATAACGTTGACGTAAAGCAGGTTGCCGATTTTATTTTGGAGAAAGACTTTGACATAGTTGGCCTGCAGGAAGTTGACGTAAATCGCAAGTATTCTGCAAACACTAAAACGTTGGAAGAAAGAGACCAGCCCAAGTACATTGCCGAGTACCTGACCGAACAAAGCGGGGAAAAATATTACTATTGCTATGCGCCAACGCTTGTTTGTGAAGCAGCCGATAAAACCTACGAAAACGAATACGGCTATCCTACGGGCACAGGTCTTTACGGCATAGCAATTATCAGCAAGTTTCCTATCGTTGATTACCGTGTAACTTATTTAGGCTTTCACGAAGGGTATGACCCAGCCGACTCATCAACCTACGTTATGAACGGTTACGAGCGTCGCGCACTCTTGATTGCTGAAATCAGAGTTGGCGTTAAAAGAATAACCGTAATTAACACCCACTTTGATTTAAAAGCTGATGCGCGTGAAAAATCTTACGCAGTTTTACAAGAAGAACTTAAAAATATCACTACGCCCGTTGTGTTTATGGGCGATCTAAACACCACCCATACGGTACAAGCCCTTGATAATTTGGATGAAGGCACTCTTGATTGTTTAACCGATTTTGACGAGCCAACGTTTACATTTCCAAGTAATAACCCGAACAGGCAAATCGACTGGGTTTTTGTAAGCGACGGTTTAGAGTGTGAAGACGTAACCGTGCATACTGAAGTCATATCAGACCACTTACCCGTATCCTTTTTATTAGAGTTTGATAGTATAATAAATCAAAAAAAGACGAGCTAATAATAGTTTAAACTATTGTTATTCATACTTAAAAAGACGAGCTAATCGACCTATAGCCCGTCTTTTATTTATTTTTGATGTTTAACACCAGATTATTTTAGTCTTTTTTAAGCCCAACGATATCTTCTTCTTTATAGTCGTAAATAAACGCAGGGCATTGTCCACCGATTTGAATAGTATAGGTTATATTGCCTTGTTTATCGGCTTTTGCGTCGTAAATCCAGCCGAAGCAAAGCTCACCACGGCGTCTAAAATTAACAAAGTCACGCTTTTGGTATTTAGCGTTTTTGGGGTATCTTTTAAAAAAGCACATAAAAAGCCTTCCTTTTGACTACAAGTTTTTAGCAAATATTAGCCCGTAAGGTCATAAAAATACTTAACCGAGCTTTTAAACGTTTACGTTCACGTCAAAACAATTATACATAAAAACCCTGCGCTTGTCAATTAACTGCAATATTAAGGTGCAAATATGTTCACGTGCCCAAGCCCGAACACTTGCCAAGCCCAAATTTTTCGTGTAAAATATAAGGGTAATTCATCAAACAAGGAAAAGCACTATGTTTTTACCTATCAACAAACAAGACCTAATAGAGCGTGGCATTGACAGGCTTGACTTTATATACGTAAGTGGTGACGCTTACGTTGACCATCCGTCCTTTGGCCACGCAATAATTACGCGTATGATAGAAGCGCGTGGTTACACGGTTGGCATTGTTGCACAGCCTGTTACCGACGACGATTATAAAGCCCTTGGCGAGCCACGTATTGCCTTTTTGGTGGGAAGTGGCGTTGTTGACTCTATGGTCAATAATTACACCGTTGCCCGTCGCCGTCGCACCGATGACGATTATAGCGAAGGCGGAAAAGCAGGTCGCAGACCTGACCGTGCGCTTACCGTTTATAGCAAGGCTTTAAAACGTCTTTATCCCCAAGCGTGCGTTATCGTTGGCGGGATAGAAGCGTCTTTAAGAAGGTTAAGCCATTACGACTACTGGTCAGATACCGTTATGCGCTCGGTTTTATACGATTGCGGGGCTGATTTATTGATGTACGGTATGGGCGAACGCCCCTTGACCGAGCTTTTGGACTTTTGCGATAGAAACGTTCCGCTTTCCAAGGTAAAATCAGTGCGTGGCACGGCGTATTTAACCGATACAGCCCACGCCAGCCGTGACGTAAAAGACGCAATCGCGTCAAACGGCAACGCAAATTATACCGTCTTACCAAGCCACGCTTCAGTTTCCAGCGACAAAAAGGCCTACGCAAAAGCCTTTATGCTGACCACCCAAAACGTTGACCCAATCGGCAGTAAGGCGCTTATCCAAAAACAGGACAACGAGCTGTATCTCGTTCAAAACCTGCCACAGTTCCCACTTTCCGAGCAGGAAATGGACGCTGTTTACGCTCTCCCTTACGAGCGTAAGCCCCACCCCAGCTATACCCAGGGCGTGCCCGCCATTGAAGAAGTTGAGTTTTCTATCACCAGCCACAGGGGTTGCTTTGGTAACTGCGCCTTTTGTGCGCTTACCTATCATCAGGGCAAACGCATTCAGCACCGTAGCGAAGACTCCATCGTGGAAGAAGCCAAGCTTCTTACCAAAATCCCCACCTTTAAAGGGTATATCCACGACGTAGGCGGTCCGTCGGCAAACTTTAGAAACCCTTCGTGCAAAAAGCAGGAAAAATTCGGTATGTGCTCCAATCAGGAATGTATCGGCGCTAAAGTCTGCAAAAACCTTGTCGTTGACCATAAGGACTACTTGTCAATTTTGCGCTCCGTGCGTAAACTACCGGGTATTAAAAAGGTGTTTGTACGTAGCGGTGTGCGCTTTGACTATTTGATGCTTGATAAGGACAAAACCTTCTTCCGTGAGCTTGTTAAGCACCATATAAGCGGTCAGCTTAAAGTCGCGCCAGAGCACGCTTGCGATAGCGTGTTAAAGGTTATGAACAAGCCCCCGCATAGCGTTTACGAAAGTTTTTGCAAGGAATTTTATTCCACGACGGCTGATTGTGGGCTTAATCAGTTCCTTGTGCCCTATTTGATTTCTTCACACCCAGGTTGCACGGTAAACCACGCCGTTAAGCTTGCTGAGTATTTGCATTCTATCCATTATATGCCCAAGCAGGTGCAGGATTTTTACCCCACCCCAAGCACGCTTGCAACCACTATGTATTATACCGAGCTTGACCCCCGCACGGGCGAGCCAATCTTCGTTGCAAAAGACGACGAGTCAAAGGCAATGCAACGCGCACTCTTGCAGTATCGCTTAAAGGCAAACCGTAGGCTTGTCCGTAAAGCTTTAGAAACCGCCGGCCGTACCGACCTTATCGGTTTTGGGCCAAACTGCTTATTACACCCCGAAGCCATTACCGACAGGCCAAAACGCTTTAACCACGCGAACGCGAGTCAAACAAAAGTAACGGGTAAAACCAGCGCCCAAAAGGGTAGTAAGCCAAACAAGGCGGCGGCAAATACTGGTCGTGCAAGTACAGGTCACAAAGCCACCACCCACACGCCCTTTAAGTCCAAAAACACCCCAAAACAAGCTAAAAGTAATAAAAAACATTAAAAAAAGTTAATTTTAAAAGCAGTTCGTATCAAAACGGACTGCTTTTTGTGTTGTATTTTATTTGGATTATTTTCTATTTAGTTGTGTTTTTTTGCGTGTACTTGTCGTGGAGGAGTAAAGCGAAGCCACTTGTATCAAGACAAGCACGCGTCACAGGTCTCAAATTAGTTATTTTTTAGAAAAAAGGAGAAAAAATGAAATACAAAACTTGGCTTTTAGATTGGCTTGAAAACTACGTAAAACCGTCCGCTAAAATACGGACTTATGAAAGGTATTATGGGATATGTGCGTTGCATATTATCCCGTCACTCGGCGAATATAATTTAGCAGAAATTTCTGTTATAGATTTGCAAAAGTTCATAACTGCATTACTTACTAACGGCAATCACAATACGGGCAAGGGTTTGTCAGCAAACTTTGTAAACACGGTCATATCCGTTTTGCAAAACTCGCTTAAAACGGCACATTTGATAGGCGTTGCGCCCGAATACATTGCGAATAAAATAAAACGTCCTAAAACCGTTGAAAAGCAAGTTGATTGCTTTACTTGTCAAGAGCAAAAGAAGATTGAGCAATACGTTTTACATAGCCCAAAGGACAAATTGTTTGGTGTGGTGCTGTGTTTATACACGGGCTTGCGCATCGGCGAATTACTTGCGCTTACGTGGAAAGATATCGACTTTGGAAAAGGCTTGCTTTTCGTGTCTAAAACTTGCCACGACGGGAACGACGGGGGTAATCATATACGCATAATAGACAGCCCTAAAACCGTCAATTCTCGCCGTGTAATGCCTTTGCCGAAGCAAATATTGCCCTATTTGAAAAACCTTAAAAAGCGGTCAAATTGTGAGTATATCATAGCCGACGGGGATAAGCCCGTTTTCGTTCGCTCATATCAACGAACTTTTGAACTTTTATTGAAGAAATTAGGTATTGCGCATAAAGGATTTCACTCATTGCGCCATACCTTT
>JAZTYT010000047.1:0-3267 GCA_045637045.1 Christensenellaceae bacterium
AAGAATGTAAAAAATCCGTTTGGAAGTATTCTAACGAATGGAAGATTATGAGTGGGCGTCTAGGTTACTGGGTTGATATGGAAAACCCATACGTTACCTATCACGATAACTATATTGAATCGGTTTGGTGGTCGTTAAAAGAAATCCACAAAAAGGGTCTTTTATACAAGGGGCACAAAATCGTGCCTTACTGCCCACGCTGTGGTACTGCGCTTGCATCACACGAAGTTGCACAAGGCTATAAGGACGTAAAGGAAAAATCAGTTTACGCTAAATTCAAGCTTAAAAACGAAGATAAATACTTCCTTGCGTGGACGACGACGCCTTGGACGCTTCCGTCTAACGTTGCCCTTTGTATGAACGCAAACGAAGACTATGCCGAAATCATCGCCCCAGACGGCACTCATTATATTTTGGCTGACGCACTCGTTTCCAAATTGTTTGAAGAATGCCAAAAGGTCAGCGTTAAAAAGGGTAGCGAATACGAATACGTTGAATATTTGCCACTTTTCGACTGTGCAATCGGTAGTTTCAGGGAAAAGGCTTTCTACGTAACCAACGACGACTACGTAACCTTAAGCGACGGTACGGGTATCGTTCACATTGCGCCTGCGTTTGGTGTTGACGACGGTAGGGTTGGCACAAATTACAACTTACCATTTGTACAAATGGTTGACGACCGCGGTAAAATGAAGCAAGAAGTCACCGTCGTTGCAGGTATGTTCTGTAAGGACGCTGATAAGGTTATCATTAAAGACCTTAAGGAAAGGGGCTTACTTTTCAAGGAAGAAATGTTTGAGCACTCATATCCGTTCTGCTGGCGTTGTAACACACCGCTTTTATACTATGCACGTTCAAGCTGGTTTGTAAAGACCACGGCTGTTAAAGAAAAACTTATCAAGTCAAACAACTCTGTTAACTGGATGCCTGAAACCATTAAGTCGGGCCGTATGGGTAACTTCCTTGAAAACGTTGTTGACTGGGGTTTATCACGCGAAAGATATTGGGGTACGCCGTTACCTGTATGGCAATGCCCGGACTGCGGTCACTTTGAAGTAATCGGTAGCAAGCAAGAGCTTAAGGAAAAATGTGGCGTTGAAGGGGATATCGAGCTTCACCGTCCGTTCGTTGATAAGCTTACCATTAAGTGTGAAAAATGTGGCGCTCAAATGCCAAGGGTAAAGGAAGTTATCGACTGCTGGTACGATTCAGGCTCAATGCCTTTTGCTCAATACCACTATCCGTTTGAAAACAAAGAGTTGTTTGAAGAACACTTCCCAGCCGACTTTATCAGCGAAGCAATCGACCAAACGCGTGGTTGGTTCTACGTTTTATTAACGATTTCCACAATTTTATTTGATAAAGCGTCGTTTAAAAACTGTATCGTTTTAGGCCACGTTAACGATGAAAAGGGCTTGAAGATGAGTAAGCACCTTGGCAACGTAGTTGACCCGTGGACCATTTTAGATAAGCAGGGCGCAGACGCAGTAAGATGGTATTTCTACACGTCTTCAGCACCATGGCTTCCATCACGCTTCTATGAAAAAGCAGTTTCAGAGTGTCAAGCAAAATATATGGGCACGTTATGGAACGCTTACGCTTTCTTCGTTTTATACGCTGACATCGACAAGTACGATCCGTCAAAATACACCTTAAAGGATTGCCAATTATCCGTTATGGATAAATGGTTGTTATCAAAACTCAATTCACTTATCAAAACGGTTGACAAAAATCTTAACGAATACAAGATTTTTGAAAGCGCAAGGCTTATGCAATCTTTCGTTGACGAGCTTTCTAACTGGTACATCCGTCGCTCACGTGAAAGATATTGGGGCGAAGGTATGACCGAAGATAAAAAGTCGGCCTATACGACGCTTTACACGGTTTTAACTACCTTTGCAAAACTTACAGCGCCTTTCACGCCGTTTATTGCTGAAAATATTTATCGCAATTTAGTACCTCAATTTTATAAAGACGCGCCTGAATCAGTTCACCTTTGCAAGTTCCCTGAATTTGACCAAAGCCTTATCGACTTAAAGCTTGAAGCTGATATGGACGCTATTCAAAATATGGTTGTTTTAGGCCGTGCGGCAAGAAACTTATCCAACATCAAAAACCGTCAACCACTCCAAAAGCTTTACTTCTCGGTGGGTGGCAACGTTGAACTTTCCGACCAGATGTATCAAATCGCTCGTGACGAGCTTAACGTTAAGGAATTTGAAGTTTTAACCGATTCTTCCGACTTTATCACCTACAAGCTTAAACCACAATTAAAGACTTTAGGTCCTAAATACGGCTCTAAATTAGGCTTAATCAGACAATTCCTTGACACCTGCGACGCAAACGAAGTCGTTAAGACTGTTCGCCAGGGTAATCCTTACAAGGTTACCTTGGGTGGCGAAGAAATCACGTTTGAAGAATCCGATTTATTGATTGCAACCGAAAGTAAGGCAGGCTTTATTTCTGCAAGCGAAAACGGTAATACCGTCGTTTTAGACGTTAACTTAACCAAAGAGCTTATCGACGAAGGTTACGTACGCGAAATCATCTCACGCGTACAAACTATGCGTAAGGAAGCTGGCTTTAACGTTACAGACCGAATCAACCTTTACTATCAAGCAAGTGGCGAAGTTGAACGCATCTTTAGTGAATACGCTGACCGTATTTCAAAAGCAACGCTCACGGTAAGCTGTACTGCAGGCAGTTTAAAGGGCTATCAAAAGGATTGGGATTTAAACGACGAAAACTTCACGCTTTCAGTTGAAAAAGTTGACCAATAAGTCGATTAACGGCAATTTTATTGCAACAATTTGACCAAAAATAACCAATAATAAATACCGAGCATAAGGGTTTATATGTTAATAGCAAATAATTGGAAAGATTATCAAGTCATTGCAACGAGTGACGGATATAAATTAGAGCGTTGGGGCGATATCACACTTTTACGCCCCGACCCACAGGTCATTTGGCACGGAGAAAAGGACATTTTCACCGAGCCGGTTCACGCGCGCTATTTGCGCAGTGAAAAGGGCGGCGGTAAGTGGGAGTACTTTAAAAAAGTGCCCGAAGACTGGGTTATCTCTTATGGTACGCTCAATTTCAAGGTTAAACCAATGGGCTTTAAACATACGGGGCTTTTCCCTGAACAAGCTGCAAATTGGGACAAGATGACTGCGCTTATTAAAAACGCTAATCGACCTATATCCGCGCTTAACTTATTTGCATACACGGGCGGTGCGACCTGTGCGTTGCTTGCGGCAGGGGCTT
>JAZTYT010000048.1:0-4010 GCA_045637045.1 Christensenellaceae bacterium
ATCACCCCTTTATCTACCATAAGTAGATTTGCAATTATTGTTTTTGCTTGCTCATTTATATTTATATGCGTGCTTTCGTCTGGTATAACTAAATTTTTAAAATTAAGCGTAACGTTGATAACTTTAATTTCAGCCGTGCTACACTCCGCAAAAATCATAACTTCGACACCATCTATGCAATTTTTTGACAACTCATTTTCGCATATATTTTCAAGGTTTTTTATTCGTTGTTCCTGAATATATACAACAGCCGATTCATCAACTTCAAACTCACCGCCATCTATATTGACGCTTGAAAAATCAGTTAAGTCAAGCTTTGCTATCGGCACGACTAAAAAAGCAACCAATATAATTGAAAATATTACGTTTGCGCTCTTTTTAAGCTTCCCTTCAGGCAAAATCATTTGTCCAAAAGCTGAAATTAACGCTATTGTGGCTATACTTATTGCGTATGCTTTAAAGGTCAAAATCCCACCCCCAAAGTGCAGGTTGCAAGCATAATTGTTACTAGATATACTATTGTAACGACAACTTGCACACTACAAAGGTAGCTTACACTATCCGATGCACCTGAAATAAACTTAACAGTCTTTGCATCAGCGATGCTTTCAGTAACACCGCACAATAACTTTAAAACAAACGAGAAGCAAAGCGTTTTAATAATAGGTATTATAACAAGAAAAACAATACCTATCATTGTCAACACACCTAACCCGTTTTTTATCAAAACGCAGGAAGCAATGACAACGTCAACGCCACCGTTTACCATTGAATTAACTAATGGCAAAATATTGCCAACCGTATATTTTAAAGCTTTAATAGAAACAGTATCGTAAATTGACGCAGTTATCCCCTTTGCCGTAATAAAAAAGCAAAAAAACACCCCTAAAACGCCAATTATCCACTTGAAAACCGATTTTAATAAATCGCACATTTTATTAAGTTTTACGTTATCAGTAAAGCTATTTATCGCGTTAAACAACAATAATAAAAGAATTATTGGTATCAAAACAGTATTACTTATCACCGTAACGCCGTTACAAAGCAATGAAGACAATGGTTTAAAGACGCCTGCGCTTGCCTGCGCTCCGAAAGCCGACATTAGCGTAATTAGAAGTGGAAACGAAAGCTCTATGTACCTTGACATTGAATAAATCGTCTGCTTTGAATCGTTTAAATATTCTATAAATTTGGTTAAAACTATGCCAATAATCACAGCGTTCCCAATAAATAAGCAAACCGTAATCAAATTTTGGTTAAGCGTTTGGGCTTTTAACGAATTTATCAGCGCCAAAAATAAAACGATTGATAAAATACAAGCAAAAGTAGGCGCTAAATCGAATATTTCGTTTTTAAGCCCAGTAATTATCTTTTCTTTCAACGCTTCAACGCTTAAACCGTCTTTGCAATAAATAATTTCTTTTAAGGTATGAATAAATGATTTACCTTCCAGTAAATTATCTTGGTCGAACAAGTTTTCAAGGTCATTGTAGTCTAAACCGTTAAGTACGTTATCAATCGCATCATTTATCCCGTCCCCTGTATTCCCGTCGTCAGCTATAGCTACAACATTAGTCTTACAAAATATAAATACAATAAAAAGCGTTATAATAAAAGCGATTTTTATCCTATTAAATTTTCTATTACTCGTATTAAGGATGTGATTACCGGTATTGACATTATCGTTATTACCACCTTGCCAGCAACGATTAGTTTGTCCGCTAAAGATTTTAAACCGAAGTCTTCGATTATCCCTGCACCAAATTCCACTACGTAACATATCAGCGTAACCTTTGCAATGATTTTAATATAATCATCGCTTATACCCCCTAAACTTGCTATATATTGATACAAATTAAATATCTCGGCGATAATATCGACGATGCTAATTAATACTAATCCACCTGCAAAAATAGTCGCAATCATTGCAATTTCTTTGTTAACCGATTGCAAATACACGATAATTATTGCGCTAACTATTACAATCAAAATTAGTTTAAGTATATCCATTTAATACAACGTAAATATATCCTTAACTTTTTCAAATAACTCTGCAATCAAAGAAATAACAATAGATAATACTATAACCAGCCCTGTTATACCAACTAACGTTGCGATGTCTTCCCTGTCAGATTTTTTCAATATTTGACAAATCACGGCAACTAAAATACCTATCGCCGCAATTTTAAAAATGATATCAACGCTCATTTTCTACCTAAATTATAATAATAAATATTAAAACACCCGTAAGCGCGCCAAGCTTCACGCTTATTTTGGAATATTTTTGAAAAACACTTTCAGCCAAAATCTGCCGTTCTTTAAAAATTTCTTTATAGTAATTAAGCAACTTTAACTGACCTTCGGTGTCAATGCTACCTAAACTCGTAAAAAAGTTTGAAACTTCCAATAATTCGTTCTCTTTTAAATATTTGCATTTAATTTTACAATTTTTATCACTAAACGAACTGCTTAAGCCAACGTTAAAATGCCTTTTTAACGTTAACGGTAGGTTTTCAATCAGTTTGTCAACCGTATCCTTTTTATATTTGATGTTTGCGCTTATGCTTGTACAATAATCAACTAATGACAAATAAATATCGCGCCTTATTTTATACTTTTCGCTAATCTTAACGCCAACTGCCGTGCTTAACGCAATCAAAATACAGCACAAAACTATTTTTATCGTCATAGCTTAATTACACCTTCAATAGTCCCTATCCCTTTACTATTAGATAATATGACAGCGTATTTAAATATTTTATAATCGAACAATTTATAAAAGGACTCTTTCATTTTTAGCTCTTCAATCGATCGCGCGTGAGCAGTTGATATTACCGTAACGCCCGAAAGCGCGCCAAAAATCACACCGTTAACGTCACTTTCACAAGCTAACTCATCGCAAACAATTAGGTCGGGCTTAAGATTTGCAATAGCCTTGTTAAAACCGTATAGCTTGTCCGCATTGGTTAAAACGTCAACCGTGTAGCCCAAGTTATAGCCTGATTTTGCAAAGATTTCGCCCTTTTCATCTATTACCAATATGTTTTTACCCTTTAAAATTGACGTTTTGCGTACAATTTCTCTTAATAGCGTTGTTTTACCTAACCCTGGTGGAGAAATTATCAACGTACTTTCAACTTCATCCTTATAAATAGAATCAAATAATTGATTTGCAATGCCTAATATCTGATGCGGAACTCTTATACAAACCGAGCTAATATCCTTTATCGTCAAAACTTGTCCGTTTTGATAAACGCAATTACCACAAAGCCCTACTCTTTCACCACAATCGCCAGTCAAAAAACCTTGTCTTATATTGTCTTCGTAAGCATAAATTGAATGCTTTGTTAGTGCTAAAATTAGGTCGTTTAAGTCGGTTTGGGTAACTAAAAACTCGGTTTTTGCGATAAACTGATATTTGTTTTCATATAAAACGTAAATCGGCATATTAATACGCAGTCTTATTTCATAAAGCTTATTATAGTCAAGCCTTGATATAAGCTTGCGTATTGAATTTGGTAAAAAGCTTAAAAATTCCGTCACAATACAATATATTTTAAAAAAGCGTAAAAAAGACTTAAAATAAAAAAATATGCCACCGTTTTTGGTGACATATTTATAAATTATTTTATTTAGTTGATTGTAATCAACTTGGAGGACTGATTTTCTTTTTTTGGCTTGTTAATTGCAATCTTAAGCAACCCGTCTGCAAGCGAAGCGCTTACGTCTTCAAAGCTTACGTTTTTGCCAACGTAATAACTGCGCCTAATTTGACCTGAAAATCTTTGACGGCATAAATACTTAACGTCTTCATCGTCAGGCTCTTTTTTAGCGTTAATAATTAAATATCCATTATCAAGCTCAACCGAAACGTCTTCTTTTTTAAAGCCTGGTAACTCAACGCTTAAAAAATATGCCTTATCGTTTTCATAAATATCAGCGTTTAGGCTGTTTTTTGAATGCACTGTAGTAGGATACGCTAAAAAATCAGCTAAAAATTTGTCAAGATA
>JAZTYT010000049.1:0-7269 GCA_045637045.1 Christensenellaceae bacterium
GGCTAAAACACCGCCTTGAATTGCAGCGCCAATAGCAACGCATTCGTCTGGGTTGATGCCCTTAAACGGTTCTTTACCAGTAACGCGACGAACAGTGTCAACAACTGCAGGAATACGCGTAGAACCACCAACTAAAATAACCTTTTCGATGTCGCTGTATGAAAGTTTAGCATCGCTCATAGCCTTCTTTAATGGTTCGATTGTTGCTTGAACAAGGTCTTCGGTTAAAGCGTCGAATTTTTGTCTTGTTAAGGTTTCGTCCAAGTGTCTTGGTTCGCCGTTAAACGCTGTAATGAAAGGAATATTGATGTTGGTTGAAGTGAGCGTTGAAAGTTCAATTTTAGCCTTTTCAGCAGCTTCTTTTAACCTTTGCATTGCAAGATTGTCTTTAGAAAGGTCGATGCCTTCTTTTGACTTGAATTGAGCAACTAAATAATCGATGATCTTCTTATCAAAGTCGTCACCACCAAGTTCACAGTTACCATTTGTTGCAACAACTTCAAAAACACCGTCGCCAATGTCCATAATTGAAACGTCAAACGTACCACCACCAAGGTCGTAAATGATTACCTTGTGTGATGAAGTTTCCTTGTCAAGACCGTATGCAAGCGCTGCTGCAGTTGGTTCGTTGATAACCCTAACAACGTTTAAGCCGGCAATCTTGCCTGCGTCTTTGGTTGCTTGGCGTTGGCTGTCTGAAAAGTATGCAGGACAAGTAATAACTGCGTCTTTTACAGGTTCGCCAAGGTAAGCTTCAGCGTCTTTTTTAAGCTTTGCTAAAATCATTGCTGAAATTTCTTGTGGGCTGTACTTTTTATCGTCAATAGCAACCTTGTAGTCGCTACCCATATGACGTTTGATTGAAACAACAGTTCTATTACTGTTTGCAACTGCCTGACGCTTTGCAATTTGACCAACTAATCTTTGTCCGTCTTTTTGGAAACCAACGACAGATGGCGTTGTTCTTGCGCCTTCAGCGTTAGCGATAACGACAGGTTCGCCACCTTCGATAACCGCAACACAGGAGTTAGTAGTACCTAAGTCAATACCAATTGTTTTTGCCATAATATATTCTCCTTAAATTAAAAATCCATTTATTTTGTTATAACGACTTGGCAATATCTAATGATTTTGCCGTCTAATTTATAGCCTTTTTTATATACCGTTTTGATAGTATCAGGCGTATCGCCTTCTTGACAAGGCAAGGTTGCGATTGCTTCTGAAATCTCTGGCGAAAATTCTTCGCCAACAGGATTTATTGCTTCAACGCCCATTGCTGATAAGCTATCGTAAAACTGCCTTGAAATAAGTTCAACGCCAGTACGCGTTTTTTCATCCATTTCAAGCGTAAGCGCACGGTCAATGCTATCACCTATTGTTAAAAGCCCTAAAATGCAATCCTTTTTACCGTCAAAGTAAGCGTTTTTGCGCGTTTCAAGGTTGCGTCTTTTAAAATTTTCAAATTCAGCTGCAGTCCTGTACCAGCTGTCCTTGTGAGAAAGTGATTCTTGTGCTAATTCTTCGTTTTTTGAAGTTAAGTTAGCAATTTCTTGCTGTAAACTTTGGTTTTGAGCCAAAAGTTCCTTATTTGTAGGCTTTTTTTGTGTGTTTTGTGATTCTTTATTTACGTTTTCACTCATTTTAATTACCTATTTGATAGAATTGATTCTAAAATTTTACCAACGTTTTCTAAAACTGAAACGACCTTTTTATAGTCCATACGTTGTGGGCCGATTACGCCGTAAGTGCCGATATCAACGCCGTTTGCCGAATACGTTGCCGTAACAAGCGAGCAGTCTTCAGGTATTTCTTCATATCCTTCAGCACCGATTTTAATGTTAAGCTTAATGCTACTATTTTCAGATAAAAGATTTAAAACCTTGTCCTTTTTAGTTACAACCGACATAAAATTGCGTAATTTATCAACGTCAGCATATTCAGGATGTTCGAAAATCTTGTCTTCACCTTCGGTGATAACCGAATCGGTCCTTGAAATATATTCCTTTAAAGCGTCTATAACTTCGCCAAAAACTGCCTTATAACCAGCGAAACTCTCGTCGATTAACAAATTGTCAGCGCAGGCTTCGGATAACGTTTTGCCCGTAAAAAATTCGCTTAAAAGGTTGTTTGCATTGTCAAGGTTTTCATCGGGTAAATCGTTAGGAAGCTCAATAACGGCATCCTTGAACAATTTATTGTCGGTTACGATAACCAAAAGCGCTGATTCAGGCATAATCCTGAAAAGCTTTATGTTACGGATGACTTCCCCACTGTCGTGCGATGATATAGCAAGCGAAGTATATTGGGTAAGTTCCGAGATAACCTTTGCAGTCTTTTTGACAATTTCTTCAACCGAATTGGTCTTTTCAAGGAAAATCTTTTCAATATAATCAAGTTCTTTTGCCGACAAATTATCTTTAACCATCAATTCGTTAACGTATAACTTGTAAGCTTGCTTGGAAGGAACGCGCCCTGCCGACGTGTGCGGTTGATATAAATAACCCAATTCTTCTAATGCAGAAAGTTCGCTTCTTACCGTTGCCGAGCTTATCGTCGTAAGATATTTTTCAGTCAAGCTTTTCGATGAAACGGGCTGTGCCGTTTCAATATAATCGTCAACGACTAATTGTAAAATCTTCTTTTTTCTTTCAGTGAGTTCCATAAATTTAGCAAACCACCCTGTAGAGTGTTAGCAATCAAAGTGTTTGAGTGCTAACTTGATTATATTCTACAACTATTATTTGCTTATGTCAAAGGTTTTATAGCCAGTTTTAAGAAAATTTTTAGTAAAACTATTAAAAATGGCCGTCAAAAATATATCGATTTTATTATATTGCATTTTAGAGCGCTCAAAAGTAAAAGCACCGCCTAAATTTAAGGCAGTGCTATCATAAATATTATTACGCGCGCGTGTGATTAAAATTTTAAGGGCGAAGCGTTGGTGTAAAGGGTAAATCTAAAGGTTAAGCCGTTTTCAGTTTTATCTTCAGAAATAACCTTCCTTGACCAATTGGTTAGTTTAGATAAATCTTCAAAGAAAATTTCAGCGTCCACCGTGCAATCAACTTCGGTCACGTATGCTTTATCGCAATAAGGTAGCATAGTTTTATAAAACATACCACCACCAATAACGAATACGTCATCGCTATTATACGCGCTTAAAACCTTGCTTAAAGCGTTTAAATCGTGTACCACAATGCAGTCGTCACGTTCAACGTCATTTGGCGCTAAAACTATATTAACGCGATTTTTAAGCGGGCTTGATTTTGGTAAGGAAAGTAGCGTGTTATAGCCCATACAAACTATTTTGCCGTTTGTCTTTTCCTTAAAATATTGTAAGTCGCTTGGAAGATTGAACAATAAATTGTTTGATTTGCCTATCCCCCAATTTTTACTTACAGCAACGATTAAATTCATTAAATTGCAACCTCCAATTTATCTTTTAAAGGCGTGCATTTATAATCTACAAGCTCGAAATCGTCAACTTTGAAGTCATAAAAATCCTTTACATCACGCTTAATTATAAGCTTTGGCGCATCATACATTGGGTTTTCAAGCATTTTTTCAAATACAGGAACGTGCCTATCGTAAATATGCGCGTCAGAGATTACGTGAACAAACTCGCCAACTTCAAAGCCGGTAACTTTTGCAAGCATAATAAGTAAAACCGAGTACTGTACGACGTTCCAGTTATTAGCAACAACCATATCGTTTGAGCGTTGATTTAAAATACCGTTAAGTTTGTTGTTGGTTACGTTAAAGGTCATAGAATACGCACAAGGATAAAGGTGCATTTCCGAAAGGTCGCTAAAGGTGTAAATATTAGTCATAATTCTGCGTGATGCAGGGTTGTTTTTAAGGTCGTAAATAACCTTATCAACCTGGTCGAACTCACCTTCAGGATAATGGTGCTTAACGCCTAATTGATAGCCGTAAGCCTTACCGATTGAGCCCGTTTCATCAGCCCAACTATCCCAAATATGACTGTTAAGTTCATTAACGTTGTTAGACTTCTTTTGCCAAATCCATAAAAGCTCGTCAATGCAAGACTTAAAGAAAGTTTTTCTTATAGTTAAAATAGGAAATTCTTTAGATAAATCGTACCTATTTACTATGCAAAACTTTTTGTAGGTATGCGCCGGCGTGCCGTCAGCCCACTTTGGCCTTACTTGTAAATTTAAGTCGTTTACACCACTATTTAATATATCTTTACAGTTTTGAATAAAAACTTTATCTGCGTAACTCATAATATCCCCTAGTCGTAAAATTATTTTTAAAATGCGTCTTTTTGCTTGCGTGAAAATTTGCGTGCCATTATTTTTTCAGTAATGATTTTAGGCGTAATTTTAGACAAAAAGTAAACTAATTTGTTATACGCGCCAGGTACGTAAATCTTTTTGCGCTTTTTAAGTGCTTTGAGTGATTTTTGAGCAACAAAGGCTGGCGATTTTTTAGAAAGCTTACCTTGAAGCCCTTGTATTTTAATATCTTCAATGATATCAGGGCGCGTTGGTATTGAGCCTGGTAAAACGGTCGTAACAGTTACGTTTTCTCCCTTTAGCTCATAAGATAGCGCGCGCATAAAAGTTATTAAAGAAGATTTTGTTGCCGAATATATAGCAAAATACGGCACAGCCGTTGCGCCACATAAGCTTGATATAGTTAAAATTTCTAAACGCGAATTTGCAGGGCGATTTTTAAGGGTAAAATAGGTTAAATCTACTACCGATTCAAAATTGACTCTTGTTTGAAACAATAATTTATCACGCGTGTAAAGACTAAAAGCCTTTTGTGTATCAACCCCTGCAACGTTTATTAGCTTTGAAACAAGCAAACCGTCAGCCGTGATTTGATTAAACAAATCGTCACGGCTTGCTTTTTGTGACATATCGCACGCGTAAACATTGATATCTTTTGTGTCGCTTAAAGACAAAAGCTCGTGTTTTAATGATTCAAGCTTTTTAATGTCGCGTGCAGTAAGTATTAAGTTTTCGCCTTTTAAAGCGCAAATTTTAGCAAACTCTTTTCCAAGCCCACCAGTTGCGCCCGTAATTAACGTGTAAGACATAATAAAATGCAAAAACCTTGATTTAATGTCGAATTTTAAATATTATTACGATGAAAAGTACTCTAAAAACGCAGGGCTGTTTTTAAGATTTTGTAAGACTTTTTTTTCAATCCTTGAAACGTATGAGCGTGAAATTTTTAATAGGTTTGCAACTTCCCTTTGTGGCAGGGGCACGCCGTTTTTTAAGCCGTATCTTAAAACAATAATTTTAAATTCCCTGTCGGTTAACGACCTTTTAAGGTATCTAATCAGCGCTTTATTAGTTACGCTTTTTTCCACCTTTTCGATTATATTTTCATCGTTATCGGGCAATAAATCCATAAGCGTTAGCTTATTGCCGTCCTTATCAGTGCCTAATACGTCGTTGATTGAAAGGTCTTGCTGACGCTTTTTATTAGAGCGAAGAAGCATCAAAATCTCATTTTCAATACAACGGGCTGTGTAGGTGGCAAGCTGTGTGCCCTTGTCGGGCTGAAAGGTATTTATAGCTTTAATAAGCCCTATCGTACCGACGGAAATTAAATCGTCGTTATCGTCAGCGCCTTGATATTTTTTAACAATATGGGCAACAAGCCTTAAGTTATGACTGATTAACTTTTCTTTTGCTGATAAATCGCCTGCGTGGAATTTAATCAGCAGTTCGCTTTCTTCCTTTTTCGTTAGTGGTTTAGGAAACGAATCGCCTAAAATTGAAGAACAAAAGAATAAGCACTTACTTAAAATGAACTGTATAAAATCAATAAACATAAACCTAACCCCTTTGGTTACTTTATGTCTAATGAAATTGTTATATTCGACTATTTACGCAAAATATCGCCTTTATATAGTGGAATATCGGTTTTTAAAATCAATTTTTCCTGTACTATTTTAGCGTCGGTTACAGGCACGTTGTCCAAATTGGTTAAATTTTCAACCTTGATTATCTTGTTTAATTGGTCAGACGGTGATAAAACTTCAAGTTCATCGCCGACCATAAAGCGATTACGCATTTCAATTATAGCTGATTTCGCTTGGTTATCATATTCCAAAACGCTTGCAATGAAGGTGCGATCGCCGTTAGATTGTGAGTTTAAGTAATTTACCGTTTGGTTATTATCGGCAAACATATATGCAGTCGTAAAACTGCGATGATTAGTTTTTAAGATTTCCTGTGCGAAAATCGGGTTGTTTTTGTAATCACTGCCAATGCGATAATACTCGTCAATGGCCCTGCGATAAGCGTTTACGACCGTTGCAACGTAATATTGACTCTTCATTCTGCCTTCAATTTTAAATGAAGTTACGCCAGCCTTATGCAAGTCGTCGATGTGGGAAATCATATTTAAATCCTTGCTGTTAAGAATATAAGTCCCCCTTTCGTCTTCGGATATATCGTAAAAATCACCGTTAGAGTCTTTTTCGCGTATAGAGTAATTCCACCTGCACGCCTGAACGCACGCGCCACGGTTAGAGCTTCTGTTAGTAAAATAATCAGAAAGCAAGCATCTACCACTATAAGATATACACATTGCGCCGTGGCAAAAAGCTTCAAGCTCGATATCGTCCGGTAAAGCTTCACGGATTTGAGAAATTTCCTTTAAGGAAAGCTCACGCGCTAAAACGATACGCTTTGCGCCTTGATTAGCCCAAAATTGCGCTGAATACTTATTTAAAGTATTGGCTTGGGTTGAAATGTGTATTTCAAGGTTAGGCGCGTGATTTTTTGTAAAATCAATGATACCTGGGTCTGATAAAATTACGCCGTCAACCTTGATTTCTTCAAGCATTTTAAGGTAGTCCTTTAAATGCTCAAAGTCATAGTTGCGCGCAAAAATATTTATGGTAACGTAAATCTTTTTACCCATAGAATGGGCAATAGTAACGCCCTGTTTAAAATCTTCAGCAGTAAAATTATCGGCAAAGCTACGTAAGGAAAAGGCCTTGCCACCACAGTAAACTGCGTCAGCGCCAAAATAAAGGGCCGTATTTAGTTTGTCAAGATTGCCCGCAGGCGCTAAAAGTTCAATTTTGTTCATTTTTTATATGCGACTAAAATTCCGTCGCCCTTTTCGTGTATTGTGCAAATGTAGTTTTTGTCGTTTATAAAATCGTTTAAAAAGGCGCGCATATTACGTACAATCGTATTGTCACGATGGTGGAATTTAACGCCACCGTCGATATAACCCCTAAATAAAACGTTATCGGCAAACAACACTCCGTTC
>JAZTYT010000050.1:0-2183 GCA_045637045.1 Christensenellaceae bacterium
CAAAAGCAAAGGCTTTGTATTGCACGCGCGCTGATTACAAGCCCTAAAATTATCGTTTTGGACGATTCAACCAGCGCAGTCGATATGAACACGGACTTACTTATCAGAAAGGCGTTCAAGGAATATATCCCTGAAACGACAAAGCTTATTATTGCACAGCGCGTTGTTTCCGTTATGGATGCCGACCTTATCGTGGTAATGGATAACGGAACGATTTGCGCGCAAGGCACGCACGACGAACTTATTAAAACTTGCGACATTTATCGCGAAGTTTACGAAACGCAACAAAGTGGGGGTGATTTTGATGGCGAAAACTAATATTAAACCAAATAAACCACCTATGAAGGTTAAAAATCCAGGCAAAACCCTTGCAAGATTGTTAAAGTATATTTTCAAAGACCACGGCTTCAAGTTCGTGCTGGTAATGTTATTTATCGTTGTTTCAAGCTATGCATCCGTCCAAAGTATGTCGCTTATGGAAGATTTAGCGCTTGAAATAGGCGCACAGCTTGATAACGTAAATATTCACGGCGTCGCTGCAAGCTATAACGGTATATTGAACGTCATTTTAAAGATGATTATTATCTTCGTGTCGGGTATCGTTGCCGCAACTTTAAGCGAACAACTTAACGTTATCATTGCACAAAGCATATTAAAGGAAGTGCGTAATACGATGTTTGCAAAAATGCAACGCTTACCTGTCAAATATTTTGACACGCACACCTTTGGCGAAACAATGAGCCGTTTTACAAACGACACCGACACTTTAGAAGCACTAATTGCAAGAAGCTTCCCTAATATCGTTTCTTCAGCCATAACAATTACAGTTTGCCTTGTGGAAATGCTTTTAAAGAGCTGGCAACTGACAATCGTTGTTTTGTTAACAGTATTTGCAATGTTCTTCGTTATAAAGGGCTTGGGTGCTAAAAGTGCATACTATTTCATTTCAAGGCAAAAATCCGTTGGTAAGCTAAACGGTTACGTTGAAGAAATGATAAACGGCCAAAAGGTCGTTAAGGTTTTCTGCTATGAAGAACGTAACAAAAAAGCATTTGACGCGCTTAACGATGAGCTTAACCACAACGCAACGCAGGCCAATAAATACGCTAATATTTTCATGCCTATTATGGCAAACCTTACCTATTTGCAATACGTAATTTTAGCCGTTGTAGGTGGGCTTATGGCAAACAAGGGTTGGTTGATTGTTTCCGACACCCAAAACAGCTATGCTGCGTTTGCGCTTGTTTCAGCCTTTTTGTTGTTGTCACGCTCATTTACAAGGCCAATCAATCAGGTTTCACAGCAATTCAACAGCGTAATAATGGCGCTTGCAGGTGCTGAAAGGGTTTTTGAGCTTATCGACGGAGAGCCGGAAGCCGATAACGGTTACGTTACCCTGGTCAAGGCGTATTACGACGAAAACGGAAACATCGTTGAAGGCACGACGGGGGATTGGTTTTATGCGTGGAAGCACCCGCACGGTGACGGAACGCTAACCTATACCAAGGTTGAAGGCCACGTTGTGCTTAAAAACGTTGACTTTTCTTACGATGGCAAAAAGCAGGTTTTATATGACGTTTCAGTTGACGTTAAGCCTGGTACAAAGGTTGCGCTTATTGGTCAAACGGGCGCAGGCAAGACCACGATTTCAAATCTTATCAATCGTTTTTACGACATTGACGATGGCAAAATTCGTTACGACGGCATAAATATAAATAAGATTAAAAAAGACGATTTACGCCGTTCACTTGGCGTTGTTTTGCAGGATATCAACCTGTTTACCGATACGGTAAGGGAAAATATCCGTTACGGCAACCCTGATGCTACCGACGAAGACGTTTATAACGCAGCAAAGTTAGTTCACGCGCATGAGTTTATTATGCGTCTTCCGGACGGCTATGACACGGTTATTACCCTTGACGGTGCAAACCTTTCACAAGGTCAACGTCAGCTTTTATCAATAGCCCGCGTTGCTGTTGCTAATCCACCCGTTATGATTTTAGACGAAGCAACGTCTTCAATCGATACAAGAACCGAAGCAATCGTTCAAAGTGGTATGGATAATTTAATGAAAGGCAGAACGGTTTTCGTTATTGCACACAGGCTTTCTACCGTTAGAAACTCTGATAACATTATGGTTATGAACGCAGGTAGGATTATCGAACAAGGCAACCACGAAGCCT
>JAZTYT010000051.1:0-2004 GCA_045637045.1 Christensenellaceae bacterium
AGCTTGTGTCCGTTCTTAACGTAAACGCCGTCAGCGCCGAGAACGTAGCCTGCATCTTCAACAAGTCTGGTGATAAATTCAATTTGTTCGGTTTCAGTAAGCTTATCGCCTTCTTGCTTGCCAGTTTCTTTTACGTAATTATAAAAATCACGGTTGCCTTTAAGCATACTTGCATCTGATGGAATCTTACCGCCAACGTAGTTGTAGTAAGGTACGCTTTCGGTTGGGTATGCCCAGCTTGAAAGCGACATTGGGCGATAAATTGGGTCTGCAGTCGTCTTGTAATAGTTAACGCATTCTTGGGTGTTGATTGCGTGCATAATTGCTTGACGTACCTTAAGATCAGGCACTTTACCTGCGTTAATACCGATATAGCCGTAACCAGCCGTTCTTATCGACTTATAGCCGATGCCGTCTTGCGCCTTGCCCTTAAGCTCGTTAATAGTTTCAGCCTTTGCGTTTGGTTCAACAAAGTCGATTGCCTTGCTGTAAAGGTTGTTAAGCATTTGAGCTGAAGCAACTACCTGGTAACGTATTTTCTTAATCTTTGCAGGGCCTAATACGTAATATGGGTTTCTTTCAAAGTAAATAACGCCTTTGTCGTAGAAGTCGCCTTCCGTGATGTTTTCAATACCACCGCTTGCCTTACTTGCGGCGTAAGCGCCTGCACCGACTGGTACGCTTAATTTTTCAGGCGCTTTAACAACTTCGTCCATAAAGGTTTGTGAAGCGTATTCAACGCCGAAATTGCTTTCGTAGTCGAAAGCGGCAATATGGCTTGCGTCTGAATAATAGTACATTGGCGCAACTGCAAACGAGAAGTTCCAGATTGCTTTAGGGTCAACGTCGTTAATGGTGATTGATAATACTTCGTTATAGCCGTTTTTAACAGAGCCGTCGGTGTTATATTGTGGAACGCCGTATTCCTTACCGTTAACGGTTACGCTTGACGTTCTGTTTGCAAACTTAATACCCGAAATATTGGTGTATTGACGGTTTGCGCCTTCCGTTTGGAAGTATTTTTCCATTGCTTGGTTGTAAATGTAAGAGTTTAACGTGATTGAAGTATTCCAGTACATTAAAACTTCTTCGATATCACCTGGGATTTTATCGGCAATAATAGTGTTGATTGCTTGTTCCTTAGTCCAGGTTCTGTGTTCGGTATAATCGTTTGCAAGTGAAGAAATAAGCGCGCCGTTGCCACCGTTTTCCTTCTTGTTCCAAGTGATGTAGCCTTCGTTGTAAAGGAACATTTCTACGTCGGTCTTGAATAAATCCTTATGTAAACCGCCCTTGTCGTCGGTGAAAACTACTGAATCGTATGAATCGCGTGAATTAGAAAAGTCGGTTTCAAGCTCTTCACGGAATAAAGTAACGGCCTTTTGATAGTCTGCAACGATATTTGCATAGGTCGAAACGCCCCTATCTTGAATTTTTTGAAGCTCTTGCTTAAATTCTTCATCCGTTAAGAAAACGTTGCTTTCGTCTTCTAAAACTTCACCGCAAGCTTCGATTAAAGCTTGAATTCTTGCAGTTGCTTCAGACTGGAATTGCGCGCCGAAGCTGTTTTGTTCTTCTTCAGAGCTTGCTTGGGTTCTGTATTCCTTAAGACCAACGATGTCTGTTGAATAAATGGTGCTTGAGCCTGTGTAAGCAGGGTCTAAATAAACGTAAAGGTTAAACAATACGTCTTTCATCGTAAGCGCAGAGCCGTTTGAGAATTTAACGTTGTTTTTAAGAACGAAATAATAGGTTGTGGTTTCGTTTACGTTAGGGATACCCTTGGTTTCAATTTGAAGGTCTTTGGTGATAACGCCTTCGTCGTCGCCCCAAACGGGGTTGCCTTCAGAGTCGTTGCCAATCATACCGATTTGGGTAAGACCAACTACGTTGCTGTCAGGTGCAGCGGTTGAGAAGAATGGGTTGAATACCTTATCTACTTCTTGGCTTGAAAATACCAATGGGTCGTTTTCGTTATTATAAACCGTGTTTCCACCTTTGTCC
>JAZTYT010000052.1:0-4434 GCA_045637045.1 Christensenellaceae bacterium
TGCTCTCCCAACTGAGCTATGCTCCCAACCGCATTTCAAATGCTCATATAATATAACAAATAATTTTTTAAAACGCAACTGTTTTTTCAATGTTTTTTAAAAAAAATTGATATTTTTTAAAATTTTTTAATATTTTATAAAATTTGTTAAAAGTTTATATGTTATCAAGGCAAAAAACCTTGCCGTTAAGGTAGTTAAGCGTGGAATTAGGCTCAAAATTAAGAGCTAAACTAAATGCAGTTAACTGTAAATCCTTAATTCCCATTTGCTCATTTATAAAATCTTTACCGTACTTTCCGTCACCTAAAATAAAATGACCGATATGCGCAAGGTGCGCCCTTATTTGATGGGTTTTGCCAGTAAAAAGCTGTACGTCTAAAAGTGTGGAATCGTTAAAGCGCTTAATTACCTTGTAACCAGTTTTAATTTTAACGCCACCCTTAATCGGGGTATTGCTTATCGTAACGAACGAAAGCTTACTATCCTTAAATAAATAACCTTCTAAAATTTGGCTATCGTTTTTCACCAAACCGTATACCTGCGCGCGATAACGTTTGTCAAATAAGTGGTGCTTAAAGCCAAAGAGTATTTGATTGTAAGCTTCGCTATTAAGCGCAAAAATCATAATACCGTCGGTATTACGATCAAGCCTATGGCAAAAATATAAATTGGTATAATCTACCGTTAAAGACTCATAAAAGCGTTCTGACGTAATGCCTTTAGGTTTAACAACGACCAAAATATTATCGTCTTTATAAATTATTTTATGATTAGATTGGGTAGCTTTTCCGTCGTAATAAACAACAACCTTTTGACCTTTAATAAGCTTAACGTCACAAGTTGTTCTAACTCCGTCAACTAAAATATCTTTCTTGCGTAAAAGCTTGCAAAAAGTAGAATACGACAAAGCACCGTCGTATTCCTTTAACAAAAACGTGGAAAGCTTAACGCTTGATTTTGTTATAAATTGCTTCACTTTTTTTACCTAAAAAAACCTTTTGCTGTTTGATTGAAAAAATATTTTAAATCGTTGATATAATCTAATATTTTAAAGATTTTTATGTCAGACAAAATTTATAAAATTAGATTAGTGACTTAATGTATTCAACGGTTAAATTGTTATCCTTTAACTGTTTATTTACGCTGGCGTGAGATACAAACTTATCGTCAATTGCGATTATCTTGCAATCATTTTTAAAGCCAGCTTCAATTAAGTACTGCATAACCATTGAGCCAAAACCACCCTGCTTTATACCGTCTTCAACGGTTATGATATCACGACTAAAATACTTTTGTAAAACTTTAGTATCAAGTGGTTTTAAGCTACGCGCGTTTACAACTACGGCATCGGTATTTTGGCTTGCTAAATAGCTTACGTTTAAAGAACGCGCGCCAAATGCCAAAATGCACTTACCCTTGCCGTCCTTAATAACTTCCCATAAATTATCGTGTGAAATTTTAGCCGTTTCAAAATCGTTATCGCACGCGCCGTTAGGATACCTTATTGCAACCGGGCCGTTAAGCGTGCTGGCAAAATTAAGCATATCTTCAAGCTCAACGCAATTTTTTGGTGAAAGTATAGTTAGGTTTGGAATATGCGATAAGTACGCAGAATCAAAAATGCCTTGATGCGTAAGCCCGTCGCCACCCGTACACCCTGCCCTGTCAATCAAAAAGGTTACAGGTAGGTTTTGCATACAGACGTTTGTTACAATCTGGTCGTACGCGCGTTGTAAAAAGGTTGAATAAATACAAACGATTGGCTTTAAGCCACCTAATGCAAGCCCTGAAGCGTAGGTTACTGCTAAATCCTCGCTTATACCAACGTCTATAAAGTTGCTTGGATACTTAATTTTAATGCAATCCGTTCCAGTGCCGTACGACATACCTGCAACGATACAAACGGTTTTAGAGTCGGCCTCAATGCGTTTTGATAAAATAGCGCCAAGATTATCGGCAAAATGATTTTCACTAATTACTAAATCTTTTGAAACGCCGTGATAATACTCGCAATCACTCTCGGCCTTGTTAAAGCCCTTGCCTTTGACGGTTTTAATGTGAATTAACGTTGGAACGGGGTTTTGCTTAAAGTTATTAAATTGACTTATTAACCCGTTTATATCGTGCCCATCGGAAATCCCAACGTAATTTAGCCCGAATTTACTTAAAAAGTCGGCTTTTGAAAGCAAATCTTCGTTTTCACAGGATAAAAACTTGCTAAATGCGTTAGCGTTTGGGGAAATCGACATTTGATTATCGTTTAAAATAACCAAAAATTTATCAGGCTTTTTACTTGTTGAAAGCAATGCTTCTAAACTTTCACCGTTAACGAAAGAGCTGTCACCCGTAAAAGTAATAACGTAGTTATCTTGTTTTTGCAGGTCGCGCGCATAACAATAGCCAAGGCTACCTGCCAAAGCATCGCCAGCGTGGCCTGACGTAAAATAATCGTATTTAGACTCTGAAATTAGTGGAAAACCACTAACGCCGTCTTCCTGGCGCAGTTTTTCAAACTTCTCCCGTCTATCGGTCAAAATTTTATACGCGTAAGCTTGATGCCCAACGTCAAAAATCACTTTATCGTTTTCAAAGTCGAAGCAATAAAGCATAGCGATAATAGCGTCAACAGCCCCCAAGCTTGACGCCAAATGCCCACCTGTTTTATTAACGGTGTCCAATATATATTCTCTAACTTCCTGCGCTAAATTACAAAGTTCAGGTAAGTTGAAATTTTTGATATCACATGGTTTTTTCAACTTTTCTAATAAGCCCATATAAAATATCCCTTAACCGTATTATTTTAGTTTAGTTATCCTTGTCTTCAAGCGTGACAATTTTTTCAATTTTGATCGTTGCGTAATCCTTTTCAGCCTGCGCTGACAAGCACTTACCACAGTTATCGCAAATTTTGGTTAAATCAAGGTCACAAAACTCGCATTCGCCACAGCCAATGCAATCACGGTCGTATAAAACGCATTTATCAAATTTTTTAGTAAAAATATCCATATTAAATTAAATTTATTAGAACAAATGTTTGATTTTTTGCTAAAGTTATGGTATAATGAGAAAAAGTGAGGTGTATTATGGCATTAGGTAATAATCGCGAAAATGAAGTTTTTGACTATTTAGTTAATTTTATTGAAGATAACGGCTACCCACCAACAGTACGTGAAATTTGTAGGGATTTAGGCTTTTCTTCAACGTCAACAGCACAATATTATCTCAAAAAATTAGAAGATAAGCGATTGATTTCTTGTGGTGGCGCAAAAAACCGTGCAATCACGATTAAAAATAAGCAGGAAAAGAATTTTATCCTTGTACCGGTGGTCGGCACGGTCGCTGCAGGTACGCCTATTTTAGCCATTGAAAATATCGAAGGCTATTGCCCACTCCCTGAAGAATTTGCCGGCATTGGCGATATTTTTATGCTAAACGTTAAGGGCGACAGTATGATTAACGCAGGTATTTTTGACGGTGATAAGATTATCGTTGAAAAAACGCCAACCTGTAACCAAGGCGAAATCATAGTTGCACTCGTTGATGATTCAGCAACCTGCAAACGCTTTTATAAGCGCGACGGCAAAATCATTTTACACCCTGAAAACGACGCTTTGTCCGACATCGTTTTAGACGACGTGTCTATCATCGGCCGTGTAAAAGGTTTAGTTAGAAAGTTCTAAAGCCTTTATAAATGCACTTTTTATCATTATTTTACTTACGACACCCCTTTGGGGTGTTTTTTTATTGGCACTGCCACAATCAAATGTTGATTTTTATTTAAGCTAAACTAATCGTTTGGTTGTGACAGAGCCCCCCAATTAAAGGTTTAATAAAATTTCTTTAAGCGCAATAATGCCGTGCTCAAAGGTTACGCCACCTTGAACGTAAGCAATGTACGGCGGTTTGATTGGCGCGTCGGCTGAAAGCTCGATTGAAGAGCCTTGAACAAAACAACCAGCAGCCATAATAACCTTATCTTGATAGCCTGGCATTTCCCAAGGATAGGTCGTTAAATAACTATCAATTGGCGAAGCGCTTTGAACTGACTGGATGAAGTCAATTAGCTTCTTTTCATCGTCAAACCTAACTGAGCGTGTAATATCGGTTGGCATTTGATAGGCTGTAGGAATTGTTTGATAGCCTAATTCCTGCAAGCAAGCGCCCATAAGCATACTTGTTTTAAGCGCTTGATTAACGGTGTGTGGCGCTAAAAATAAGCCTTGATAATATAACCTATACCCACCTGTATAAGAACCGACTTCACCAGCGATAGATGGACAGGTCAAACGCGCTTCGGTATTATCAATGTATTCCTTTTTACCTACAACGTAACCACCTGTTGGCGCAATGCCACCACCTATATTTTTGATTAATGAACCGGCAACAAGGTCAGCACCAACGTGGGTTGGCTCTAATTCTTCAACGAATTCGCCG
>JAZTYT010000053.1:0-1742 GCA_045637045.1 Christensenellaceae bacterium
CATTGCCATTACCGACCACGGGTTTAGCCACGTTATTTTTGGTATGAAGCGAAATAAGGTAGCAAAAATGCGGGCAGAGTGTGAAAAAGCTTCCAACCAAACGGGCGTAAAGGTTTTATTGGGTATTGAAGCCAATATAAACGGCGAAGCGGGGGCTACCTGCTTAAAGCCAAGCGATTACGAAAATTTAGACGTGTTTTTGTGTGGTATTCATCGCGGTGTAATGCACCAAACGCTTCACGATATTAAAAAGCTTTTACTCGACAACTTCAGATACGTTCACTCCAAGCGCGAAGTACCTAAATCATTGATTGATTACAATACGCGCGTGTATATAAACGCAATCAAAAACAACCCGATTGACGTTCTAACCCACTTAAATTATTTAGTGTTTGCAGACGCAAAGCAGGTTGCTCAATGTTGCGCTGATTACGGCACTTATTTGGAAATTTCCACTAAAAAAATACATTTAACCCCGAAAGAGTGGCAAGACGTTTTTGACACCAAGGTTAATTTTGTTATCAATTCCGACGCGCATAGCCCCGATAGAATCGGCGATATCGCACTTTTTGAAGAACTTAAAAAGCAAATAGATTTCCCAATGGATAGAATCCACAACGTAGGGGACAAGCACCCCAATTTGCGTTTTACCGAATTTAAAAAACACCTGTAATTAAGTTTAAGGCTGGGCAAGGTATGAACTTTTCAACAAAGGTTAAAAATCAAATTATTGCTGATAAAATTGGTGGCAAGTGTTGTAAGCTTGCAATGCTTTCGGCATATTTAAGAACTGCAGGTAGCATTGAAATCAAAAAAGGAAAGATTGGGTTTTCCGCCACGCAGGATGCAAGCATCAATACCTTGATGGCTAAAATTATATCAATGCTTTACGGCGAAACGCCAACCATCGTTAACGAGCCTAAAAGTCAGCGTACTAAAATGACCTTGCTATCCGACGTAAGCAAGCAAATTTTAATTGATACCGAAATTTTAAGCTTTGACGAAAATCAAGGTCTTGCGCTTCAGCTTGGCTTAAAAGGCGATTTAGCAAAAAAGCAATGCTGTAAACGCGCTACGCTTAAAGGCGTGTTTTTGGGTTCGGGCTCTATAACCGTGCCCAAGCTTGAAAAAAGCAACACCACAAGCTACCATTTGGAATTTGTATTTTCAAAGTACGTAACGGCATTAGATTTTTCTCACGTTTTAAGCGATAGCGGGTATATAGCCAAACTTGTTGAAAGAAAAGACTCCTTTGTGGTCTACTTTAAAAACTCCGAAGAAATTTGTGATTTATTAGTTTTAATGGGAGCACAAATTGCAAGTTTAGAGCTTACCGATATCATCGTGCAAAAAACCGTGCGTAACAATGCAAACCGTGTTGTCAACTGCGAAGTTTCAAACATTGCCAAGCAGGTTGAAGCGTCGCTTAAATGTCGTAAACAAATCCAAACTATTATAAGCGCTGTAGGGCTTGAAAAGTTAGATCCTAAATTAAAGGAAGTTGCCGTTGCGCGTTTAGAGTATCCTGAAGACACTTTATCTCAACTTGCACAAAGGCTTAACATCACCAAAAGCTGTTTATCGCACAGACTTAATAAGCTTTCGGATATTGCCGAAACCTTGCAATAATTAAAAATGGTAACAAAAAAACACCCCTTCACCAAAAAGTGAAGGGGTGTTTTTTGATTGTTATTATGGGCTTTAAATTAGACAAAAACCACTAAAAGTGGGGCTATAAGCCG
>JAZTYT010000054.1:0-2860 GCA_045637045.1 Christensenellaceae bacterium
ACGCGCTTTTAAAGGGTGAGCTTGTATTCCCGGTTAAAGCCAAGGTTGCCTGCCAAGGCATTAAGGGTGCTTATTCCGGAATTGCTGCGGACAGACTCTTCGAGCTTGCCGACATCACGTATTTTAAGAATTTTGAAGGCGTTTTCCAGGCAGTTGAAAAGGGCTTTTGCAAGTACGGTGTACTTCCCATTGAAAACAGCACGGCAGGTTCTGTAAACCAGGTTTACGACCTGATGAAAAAGCACAAGTTTTACGTTGTAAAAAGCGTGCGTTTGCCAATTTCGCACAATCTTATCGCTCATAAGGAAACCCGTTTAGAAGACATAACCGAAATCATCTCGCACGAGCAGGCGCTTTCCCAATGCAAGGCGTTTTTGGATAGTTTGGGCGATATTAAAATTACTGCTTGCGCAAACACGGCAGTCGCTGCAAAAATGCTCGCTGAAAGTGGCTTAAAGAACGTTGCCGCGATATCTTCAAGAGAATGTGCCGACCTTTACGGGCTTAAGATTTTAAGCAACAACGTGCAGGACAGTAACACCAATTACACAAGGTTTATTCTCATTGCAAAGCAAATGGAATTTTACGAAGGCTCACGCAAAATCAGTATTATGACCACTTTGCCACAAAACACGCCTGGTAGCTTAAACAAGCTTTTATCAAAGTTTTCAAACGCAGGCATAAACCTGACCAAACTTGAATCAAGGCCGATAATGGGCTCGCAATTTGAGTTTATGTTCTACTTTGACTTTGAGTGTAACATCAAAGACAAGGCCGTAAGGAATTTATTGTGCGAGCTTGATAATTCAACCGAGCAATTTACCTTCCTTGGGGCTTACGATGAAATAAAATAAGGGGCTATAAGTCGATTAAACGCACAAATTGATAAATTATTATGGAAGTTAAAGGCAAATTTGGTTTACTTGGTA
Organism: Christensenellaceae bacterium; assembly: GCA_045637045.1. Taxonomy (GTDB): domain Bacteria; phylum Bacillota; class Clostridia; order Christensenellales; family Borkfalkiaceae; genus UBA4636. The sequence goes on from JAZTYT010000054.1 coordinate 930, forward strand.
AAACCTTAAAACACAGCTATAGCAAAACAATACACGAGTATTTTTCGCTTTATAGTTACGACCTTTTTGAAGTTGAGCCCGACCAATTAGTGGGGTTTTTAAACGATGTGTCGATTTGTGGCTTTAACGTGACTATACCCTATAAAGAGCAGGTAATAAAATACCTTGACTACGTTGACGAAACCGTTAAAACCATTGGCGCGGTAAACACGGTCGTGCGCCGTGGGGGTAAGCTTTATGGCTACAACACCGATATTTTGGGTATGCAATATATGCTTGAAAGGGCACATATCAAGGTTGACGGCAGGGTTGTTGCCGTGCTTGGTAGCGGTGGTACGTCGCACACGGCAGTTGCGCTTTTAAAAAAGCTTAACGCTAAAGAAATTTTAGTCGTTTCACGCTCGGGTGAGATGAATTACGAGCGCATAAGAGAGCGTAGTGACGTGCAAGTCGTTATAAATACAACGCCGGTTGGTATGTACCCCGACACACAAAATTCGCCTATTGATTTAACCTGCTTTAATAAGCTTGAAGCCGTGGTTGACGTCGTGTACAACCCACAAAAGACCAAGCTGTTATACCAGGCCGAAGCGCTTGGGCTTAAGTGCGTTGGGGGGCTTTCAATGCTGGTTGCCCAAGCCAAATACGCGCTTGAAATTTTCACCGATACGCGTTTTAGCAACGATATTATTCCGCCCATTATCAAACGCCTTGAAAAGCAAAGCACCAATATAGCTTTGGTAGGTATGCCGGGCTGTGGTAAAACCCAAACGGGTAAACGTATTGCGCGTGCGCTACAACTTGAATTCGTTGACACCGATGCGCTTATCGTGGAGCATTTTGGTATGGATATCCCCACCGTTTTTGAACGCTTTGGCGAAGCAGAATTCAGGCGCGTTGAGTCACAAATTTTACAAGACGTTGGTAAAAAAGGCGGACAGGTTATTGCAACGGGTGGCGGTGTGGTTGAAAATTTAGATAACCATTTTTCGTTAAAACAAAACGGGCGAGTGGTTTATCTTAAGCGCGATATCGAAAAGCTTGCAACCAAAAACAGGCCTTTATCAAAGGATTCAGAGCACGTTAAGGCGCTTTACGCACGCAGGAAAGATAAATATGAGTTTTTTGCCGATATAACCGTAGAAAACCAGGAAAGAATAGAAGATACCGTAAAGGAAGTTATAAAAAAGTTATGAAAATTTTAGTTATCAACGGCCCAAACTTGAATATGCTTGGCAAAAGAGAGCCTGCAATTTACGGCAAACAGGATTATAAAGCGCTTTGCACGCTTATAAAAAAGGGTGCTAAAGAGCGTGGCGTTAAGGTTGAGCTTTACCAAAGCAACCACGAAGGCAAGCTTGTGGATAAAATTCAAAAGGCCATCAATAAATTTGACGGCATTATTATAAACGCAGGTGCTTATACCCATACCAGCATTGCTATTTTAGACGCGCTTAAAGCCGTCAATATCGACACGGTTGAAGTTCATATTTCTAATATCAACGCGCGTGAAGATTTCAGGAAACACTCCTTTGTTTCACTTTACGCCTTTAACTCAATCGTTGGTAAGGGCTTTGACGGTTACTTGCAAGCAATAGACAGCTTAATTGAAAAACACAAAGCGTAAAAAAAGGACAGGCAATAACCTGTCTTTTTTTGTTGGGTAAGTGTGTGAAACGTAAAACGACTTCTTTATGGTGGAAAAAAGGGTAGGAAAAAAATCCCACCCTGTTAATTAAGCTTTATATATATGTTAAAATAATTTACCTAGTTATATTCTCTAATTGTTCCACTATCTCGATATATAGAAGCGTAAACAGTCGGTTCCTCATATCTACTAGGATCTTTCCATAAAGCAGTACTAGTGTAATCTAATACAATATTAGTTGAAAAATGTGCGGTTCCACCGCTAGATAATGTTATTATTTTTG
>JAZTYT010000055.1:0-5332 GCA_045637045.1 Christensenellaceae bacterium
TGGCTACGATCCGACTTCACCTCCGTCAAAGACCCATAAAAGCTCTAAAGTAAAGCTTTCGTATGAGCTTGCACCTAACACGCTGACGTGTCTGGTGAGCTTTGCCGTGCTGATATCAATCCATTCTGACTCACCGCCGATAAGGTATCTGCCGCTTTGGGTTTTCAGCCTTACCTTAAGTGGGAAAGCAAAGTCGGGGCGTGCCTGCCCTGCTTGGTCAAATAAAAAGTCAATATCAGTTTCGTACGTGACCGCCATATTACCCTTGTTATACGCAAGGAAGGTATATTGCATTTGCGTACCCGGTGCGATTACGCTGTCGCCGTCCTTTGATAAAACCGTAATAACGCGTTGATCGTTTTCGTAGCTTGATTTAAAAATATCAACCTCTAAACCGCTCTTCCAGTTGCCCTTTTCGTCACCGAATTCAACCGAAGGCGATTTGCCTACCACAAACACGATGTCCGTGCCTTCGGGCAGGTAGTTTTCTACGCGGAGTGCAAGTATGCCCAGCGTCATCAATAAAAGTATGAAAACTATCATAACAAGTAGCATGATATAAACCCAATGCCGCCTTTCGTTGCCACCGGGGCCGTTTTCCTGCCTGTTAAAGCCGCCGCTTGTTGGTTCAGACATATTTTTTGCACCTCCTTTTGTAATATTTTATTTGCCCACACTCACTGCCACGTCGTCAGGTTGGGCATAGTTTGCTTTTGCGTAAGGGGCTTGAAACCCCTCACGCCAATAGCTTTTTGGTTTGGTTAAGTAAAAATAATTAGTCGATTTGAACTACTTCGATTGTAATAGTGTAATCTACAACGAGGTTCCAGTTGCCTGTAGTACCGTCAGCTGCGCGGTTACCAAGGAAAGTATCAGCAGCATCGTTGCCGTTGTAAATCCATTCCCAAGTGATTGTGTAAGTAGAATCCAAAATAGTATTAGGATCGAACTGTGAAGATGTGCTTGTGCTATAAGCAGTAAGGTAAGCTGCGATGTCAGCAAGAGTACCTGTTACTAAAGAGTTTGGCGTACCGAGTGGGCCTGTGTAATCAGCAGTTTGCCATAAAGTAAACTGAACTGGATAGTAGTTGCTGGAAAGCGTAAACTCATCAGTTGTATCAGTAGCAGTTGTTTCGTTGTCATACGTACCTGCTGCTAAATAGATATCGTGGCCTGTTAAGCTGATGTTGATATCAACGGCAACTTCAGGACGACCTGAAATAGCGAACGTCGCAACCGTGTTTGGGTTTGTAACGTCAGTTGAAGTACCAGGTGCAACAACGCTTGCGGTATCGATAGATTTTACCGTGATAGCGCTGTCTGTGCCAGTATATTGGTTAGTAAACATAGTGTTTGACTGCATTTGAAGCTCAACACCCCATTTTGCAACGCGTGCTTGGTCGTTTGCTGTACCGCCTGTTGCGTACTTAGCGAACGTCGTGCCGATAACGCAAGTGGTTAAAATGCAAAGTGCTAACATACAACCTGCAATTGTTAAAAATCTGTTCTTTTTCATAAAAAATCTCCTGAAAAATTTTTTTGCTTTGTTTTTGTTTTTTAAAATTTCTCCTCGCCCGTGGGTGGGAATACTTTTTGGGCTTACGCCCCGTGTTGTGTAGACAACTATATATTCACACCTCGTACGTGGCGTCGAGTGAGAATACGTAGTGATATATTGCGGCTATATATATGCTAACCGCTGCCAATTAAGTACTAAGGTACTTAAAACTGCCAAAAATTATTATTTGTTTTCTTGCGCGCTTTCAGCTTTAGCCTCTTGTGCGCTTTCAGCTTTAGTCTCTTGTGCGCTTTCAGCTTTAGCTTTCTTTAAGGCCTCAAGCTCTTTTTTAAGCGCGTCAATATCGTCTTTTTGCTTGCCGTCCTTTTGCTTGCGCATAATCAGATAGTAAGCAAATATCGCACCGATAGGCAATACTACGCAAACGATAATGCCCAAAGGTGATTGCGTAAACAAAATAACGCGCCCTAACGCCCAGATTCTTCTGCCCGTCCATCTACCAACAAGGTTTTCTTCAGGCACGGGAGTAATGTCTTCAATATTGTTGTTATCACCCTTAGTATAGAAAAGATAACTGCCGTCACTCTGAACCATAACGGAAACTACGCGGTGTGTGGTTACACTTTCGGATTTCCCCGTTGGGTCAAAATATGAAATAACGTCACCAACCTTTACGTCTTTTGCTTCTACCTTTTTGCAAAAGATTAAGTCGCCCGACTTAATAGTGTCCTCCATTGAGTCGGTTAAAACTATCATTGGTACGGTTTTACCGATTGAAGGCACGTCGTTTGGCTTTGCTATACCGCTGACTATCAGTATGCAGTTCATAACCAATATCGGTAACAACAAAACGCATAAAACCGCACCCACGATATTAACTATCAGGCGGGCTTTATCGGGCTTGTTTTCATTTACCGTGTTTGTTTTGTTATCTTGCATAAAAATTCTCCCTATACGTTAAGCGCAATTATGCGTTTTCTGTATTTTCTGAAGCTTCTTCAGCCGGTGCGGACGAAGCGTCAATACCCTTTTCTTCCTTTTCCTTGCGGCGTCTTTCACGGCGCTTTTCTCTTGCGAGCTCTTTTTTGCGTTCCTTATCCTCTGCGATTTGCGCGCAAACAAGGTCGATACCGTCTTTAACAACGCCTACTGCAGAAGGCTCTAATACCCTGACCGTGGTTGCGGATTTTTTCATCCTGATATCGCTTGCGTTTGCGTATTCGGCAAAGTCTTTGTCGATAAAGTTGAATTCGCAAACGATTTCGCTACGCTTGATTAATAAGCGGATTACCTTATACGCGCCAATCTTGTAGTCAAACGAGCTTGCACGTCTGCTTTCCTTTACGCCCTCTTTTGCCATAGCGTGCTTGATAATATCGTCAAAATATCTCTTGAACTCGGTTGATAAGGTTGCATACTTTTCTTCCATCGTTAAGTTAACGCGTGAAAAGCTTACTGCGTCAGGATCTTCGTTATCGGTTACGGCAACTTCTTCAGCTGCAGGATCTTGTTGCGCAGGGATTGGTTCTTCAGCAATCTCAATAACGGGTTCTTTTTTAGCTTCCTCTTGCGCAGGCTGCTGTGCCGGCTCAGCCGCAACAGCTGCAGGTGCAACAACCGTTGGAGTAACCGTTATAGGAATTTCAATCGGTGCCGTTGGCGCAACGACCACTTCCTTTACCTGTTCTTTGTTTCCTGTTTGCTGTTCCTTACGGCGTGCAACCTCGTAAATAATGTCACGTGCGATTACAACAACTGCAAATAAGCATAACGCGCATAAAAACAACATAAACACAATTATTACTGCTTGCAATATAGGTTCCATCGTTCCTCTCCTTAAATGATTTTGAATTCATTATTTTTTTATCAACGGCCTTAAAGGTGTACCGCTGTCACACTTTTTTGTAAGCGTAACCGTCAGAATCAAGCCTCGTTGGCCTTACGTACGTGCGCGCGTACTATTACTTAATATCGCGCGCGTAAGATATAAAAGTCATTATACACCCACTTTCTGCGTTTGTCAACGATATTTAAGTAAAAATAAATTTTTATAATAAATTTAGTCACGTCAGCCCGTATTTTGGTGCAATAAAGGCTAAATTGGCGTTTTTTGGTATAAAAAGCGCGCATTTTTTAGTTTTTTAGCATACGTATATCAATTTTTGCGATACAAAAGCATTTATAAACGCGTGGTTTTTTAACCTGAAAACCTTTGATAATCGACCTATATAAGGACTTTTGGTAAAAATTGGATTATCAAAGGCACACACAAAACCCCACCTAATTTTGCTTACGGACGTTGCTCAAAAATTAAAACCGCGCCCCTTACACGCGTACTCATTCAAATATGTATGCCTTTTTGTTTTACGATTGCAGGCTAAAAAAGCAGGGCAAAAAACCCTGCTTTTTATACGTTTAACCGACCTATAGCCAGACTTTTTTATTTGTGCAAGCGCATATTTTTTTGAGTTGCAATTTTATTTGCAAATTGTAAAATTCTTATTTTAAAAAAATCCCCATAAAAAAATATATACACATCATTTTTTGGTTTTTGCCTATGATGTGTATATTTGTTTGCACTTATTTTCTATTTGATTTTGTTCGTTTTTTCACCAAGAGAACGACCTATAGGTCGATTAGCAAGACTTTTTGTTTATTCAATATTACCTTTTATTTTATAACTTAATAAAGCGATTAGCAAAATTGAAAAGCTTGATTAAATTTTCTTGAGAGTATTCCACCTCGGCTGAGTATTCACGCACGATATCGCAAACGGCTTCAAAATCGCCGTTTAACACACCTTCGGTTTTACACACGCTGTTTATAACCCACCACGCAAAAACGCAAGCAAGCACGATAGCGCGCACACAAGAAACGTCTTCAGCTTCGCCAATCAACCTGTAAAAACTGTTTACTAAAAACTGCTCGCAGTAATGGGCTAAAGCGTCATTTGTTACGGTTATAAGCGAGCTTTTTTTCAAGCGTTTAAGCCTTTTGCCCCAGCTTTTTTCAAGACGTTCAAGTAAAATAAACCTTTTAATGATTTTTTTATGGTCGCTATTTTTAACCTGCGCGTTGCAAAGTTTTAAAAGCGCGGATAGCCTTTCGTTTATGTTTATGCTTCTATCCTGAACGATATCGAGCGCAGATTGCCTTAACTTTAGGACCTGGGCTTGAATAAAGGAAGGCTCAATAACGGAAGGCCCTACCCCACCGTTGCCATCAACAACGAGTAACGGCTCAATTTTGCCTTCAAAAGACAATATTATTTTAGTTGCCTGCTCACAGCAAAAGCCCAAACCCGTTTCAACACGGTCGTCAAAAACGCTTCTAAAGCGCGGGTGGTCACGGCAAATTTGACAAAGCGAGCCTTCGCCAAGATTTATTATAAGCTCGCAAAGCCCCGTTTCGTTTAAAAAGGCGCAACGCCTGTTTTTATCGGTCTTGAAGCGCGACCTTTTAAAGTCAATTCCCTTTTTTAAAGTAGCAGAAAACTCGGAGCAATTATTCTTGTAATCGCTCAAGGTTTTTTCGTCTATGTACATATCCCACCCGGAACAACAAGTATGCTTGCACTCGTGCGCCACACACTTAAACTGGGGGTAATAATTTAAAACGTAATCCTTCATAGTCGCATTATATCACACCAGAGCCACGTCAAGAAGCATTTTTATCATTATTTTTATACAAATTATAAAATTATTGGTTTTTTAACGTATTTTTGAGTTTCGTCTTTACGATTTCTTGACATATATAGTGGATTATTATAAAATCGTACTATGGGTAAACGCCCATAATTTTTTTTGGGAGTTA
>JAZTYT010000056.1:0-5149 GCA_045637045.1 Christensenellaceae bacterium
ATCGCCAACAACTATTAGCTGTTTACCCCTGTAAATTGCGCCTATCGCATCCTGTGGGAAGATTTGCGAAGCTTCGTCAAACACGACCACGTCAAACTTAAATTCAGGCGTTAAAAAGGTGCTTACGCTAAGTGGTGACATTAAAAAGCAGGGCTTTAAGGTTTGCGCGAGCTCGGTTATTTCGTCAAGCAAAAGTCTTATGCTTTTTTGCTTGCGCTTTTTCTCGCTTTCCCTTAACAAGACTGAAACTGCGCTACCCGGCGCAATCATATCAGGGCTTGGTCTTTCACCCGACACTTTTGCTTTAATTTTTGCCTTGTTTATCTCAAATAACAGCTCGTCCTTTTGTTTGAAAAGCATTACGGCTTCATCGTGCGGTATGCGTGACAAACTTAATAAAAGGGGAGTTTGGTGTAAGATAAAATCAATCCATTGAGAATAAAAAACCCGCCTATAAGCCGATAAAACGCTATTTGGCTCAATTTTTTGTGAAATTGCAAGGTCAATAAAGCGCCTTAATTCAAGCCCTTCAAGTTCGTTAAGCAACTTGGTAAATTCACACCAGTTATCAATAACGTCTATGCTTTTAGCACAAGCCTGATACTTTTCAATAAGCGTATTTACGCTTGCAGTTTGAACGTCAAATTCCTTTTTGTCAAATTTTTCTTCAAGGCGTTTTTGGGCTTGACCGTATTTATTAAACGCGCCGTCCATATCGTCGTTTATTAAAACGAATTGGCTTTTAGCCTTTATAAACTGCTCTTTTGTGAGTTCCTTAAACGCGGTATAATTAAGCCCCGTTGAGAAAATGGAAGAAAGCGTTTCAAATTCCCTTACAAGGGTAGCAAAATCGGTGGTAAGCCCTTCGTATGAAAAACTCAATTTAGGCGCGATAATTTGTTCTAATGCGCTGAATTTATAACTATTTTGCTGGTAGCTTGTTAAAACTTGCATTAAACTAACGGCTTGGTCGTACTTGACTTTTTGTCCGTCCTTGCTTAAAAGCTTTAATTGTTTTACAATCGACCTATACTCGCCACTAAAGAATCGTTTTAAAGGGCTGTTAAGCTCAACTGCCAATTTGTTGTACAGCGTTTGACCTTTAAGCTTGTAAATTTCCTTGCTATAAATCTCGTCAAGCGTTTTTTTGTCTTGTAAAACCTGTTTTGCAAGCTCGCCCATACTCCTTGCGCTGTTTATACAGTTTGTAAGGGTAGTGTAGTCAAAAAGCGCAGGGTTTATGAAACGGCTTTTAGCCATAAGGCTAAAAAATTCCTTTAAAACGTCGGCTTCATAAAGGTTTTCAAAAGTAATACCAAAAGTTTCGCTTATCTTTTGGTTTATGGATAACAGCTCTTTTAAAAGCGTTATCGAGTCCAAAAGGTCGCTATTGACCTGTGTTGTGGACTGGTAGGTCGAATCGGTCGCGCAATATCCAAACCAAGGGTTTTCACGATAGTTTTCACCCACGTTGCGTGTGTATTGGGCGTATTGGGTTAAAAACTGTTCAGCCTTGTCAAGGTAGTCTTCGCCCTTTTTATCAAGCCCGTTGATTACAAACTCAAGCTTTGGCGCTTTTCTTAAAGAAGAAGCTTCTTCGTAAAGGCTAAACAAGGTTTTGTTTATAGCAGGGCGTGTTTTGTGCAGTTCTAAAACGTACTCGTCAAGCTTGTCTTCAGCACGATTTTTAGCGTCAATTTCACGCTGGGCACGGTCGGAAACACCACTCTTTTGAGCCTTTAAAGTGTGCGTTAACTGGCTTATAAGCGCCTTTTTGTTTGCTTTGTGGCTGTGAAGCTCTAAACAAAATTCTTCAAGCCCTGCTTTTTTAAGCTTGTCGTAAACAACGTTGAGCGCTGCAAGCTTTTCCGAAACGAACAACACCTTTTTTCCGTCGGCAAGGCATTGGGCGATAATATTGGTTATCGTTTGGCTCTTACCCGTACCAGGTGGGCCTTGAAGTACGAAGCTTTGCCCCGTTTTAACCATCTTGATTGCGTCGGTTTGGCTTGAATCGGCGTCAACAACGCAAAAAAGTGGCGCGTCAATTTCCGTTTGGGCTGGAGAAGGGGTTTGTTCGGACTCTTGCTCACAAGACTTACATTCAGCCTGCTCACCCAATAAAGCGCAAACGTTTTTGTTTTTGAGTATTATTGGGGCATTATCCTTTAAGTCCTTGTGCATATTGATTTTTTGGAAGGAAAATATGCCGATTTTACACTCTTTAGTTATCGTCCAGTTAAGTGGAGCAAGGGCGCTTTCCACACTCTTAAAATATTCGTCAATGCCTTCGTCGTCGTACTCGGGCAGGGTAATGCCGTAATCGGTTTTAAGCTTAAAGGAAAACGTTGGGTTAAGGATAATATCGTTACTCGTTATTTTAACAAAGTAAGGCGCGATTGCCGACTCGTGCGCGACGGTTATCGGCACTAACAAGATAGGCGCGCGCATAATGTGTTCAGGGTGGTCCTGTTCAGCCCAGTTTATAAAGCCAAAAGCCATATAAGCAATGTTTACACCCGTTTCTTCAATGGCCGTGCGCGCCTTTTTGCCAATATTATTTAAAGCGCGTATAGGCGTAAGCGAAGGGTTGTAAACCAAAATTTGGCTGGATTTTTTCAACTTGCTTTTAAAGGCTGAAAAATATTCTTCCTTGGTGATATATTTGCTTATAGACGCCGGCAAATTATCGCTTTGCGTTTGACCTATGTTATATAAAGCGTCTAAAAAATCATCGTCGTTTTCGTCAAGCTTGGGGTCGTAAACTTCAAAGCTTTGCAAATGCTCAACGCGATTAAAAAGCGCGTCAAAATCGGGGAGCAGTATTTCAATAGTTCCCGCTTTGGTGTCTTTAAAGTTGATTAAGTTGTTTCTTTTGCCCGTGTCAAGCAGTAAATCTGCCCACTTGTTAAGCTTTACGGTATTCATAAAAGCAAAGTCCCTTGTGGAATTTATATCTACCTTTAATTATACCACACCTAAAACACATTTTCAAGCGTTACCGATAACAAATAATAAATTATGCTTTGCATAAACTAACCTTAAAAGTTTTGTTAAGGATAGAAAAGCATTATTTGGTAAGCCCTTTAAAACGTTTGACAAGGCGGGGCTAATATGCTACAATAATCACACTCAAAAGGGAGTAGCTGAATGCGTTTTGCATTTCCAAAAACCGTCATCTCGGCCGTAAGGCTCGGTTATTTGGGTCTATTTTGATAGCAAGACTTTTGTGACAAATTTTTGTCGCAAAAGTCTTTTTTGTTTTTTTACGCAAAATAAAAAATAATATATAGGAGAGTGTATGAAACATTATCTAAACGACGTTAACGACGTAATAAAGTCAGTTGACGGCAACTTAAACGGCTTGAGCAGTCAAGAAGCCAACCAAAGGCTTGAAAAAAACGGCAAAAACAAGCTTGTTGAAGCAAAAAAAGAATCGCTTTTGTATCGTTTTTTCAAACAACTTTGCGAGCCGATGACCATTATTTTGCTCGTTGCGGCAGTAATTTCTGCCGGCGTTGAAATTTACGAAGGCATAACTTCAGGGCATATGGGCTTCCCGTCCGACGTTGTTATCATTTTAGCCGTAGTACTTATCAACGCAGTGCTTGGCGTTTTCCAGGAAAGCAAGGCTGAAAAGGCCATTGAAGCTTTAAGTGAAATGTCCAAAGCGCAAAGCAAGGTTATCCGTGACGGCAGATTGATTACAATCTCCAGCGAAGACCTTGTCGTTGGTGATATTGTCGTGCTTGAAGCAGGCGATTCCGTACCTGCCGACGCAAGAATTATCGAATGTGCTTCCTTAAAGATTGAAGAAGCCGCGCTAACCGGCGAGTCCGTGCCCGTTGATAAAAAGATTGAAATCTTAACTGCAAACGCGCAGGGTGACGTTGCGCTTGGCGATAGAAAGAATATGGTCTTTATGGGCTCAACCGTCGTTTACGGGCGTGGTAAGGCAGTTGTAACTGCAACGGGTATGCAAACCGAAATGGGCAAGATTGCAAACGCGCTTTCACAAGCTAAAGAAGGCAAAACGCCACTCCAAATTAAGCTTGCAGGCCTTTCAAAGATTTTAACCTATCTCGTTATCGGTATTTGCGTAGTTATCTTTGGTATTCAGCTTATCCGTGAAGGCATCGGCTTTGAGCCAATCTTAAAATCCTTTATGATTGCAATTTCACTTGCAGTTGCCGCTATCCCTGAAGGCCTTGCAACGGTTGTTACAATCGTTTTGTCAATAGGCGTAACCAATATGTCAAAGCGTAATGCGATTATCCGTAAGCTTACTGCCGTTGAAACGCTTGGCTGCACACAAATTATTTGTTCAGATAAAACGGGTACGCTAACCCAAAACAAGATGACCGTCGTAGATTATTACGGCGACGACGAAAAGCTTTTGGCAAACGCAATGTCTTTAAGCTCCGACGCCGAATACGACGTTGAAGTAAACACGGCCGTTGGTGAGCCAACCGAATGTGCGCTTGTAAATTACGCGCAAAAGTTAGGCCTTTCAAAAAACGACCAAAAGCAAGTTTTCGTTAGAATTGGTGAAGTACCCTTTGATTCCAGTAGAAAAATGATGTCAACCATCCACAAAACGGCTGACGGCACGCTCGTTCAGTTCACAAAGGGTGCTCCCGACGAGCTTTTAAAGAAATGCACTACGGCTTTAATTGGTGGCAAGGTTGTTGAGCTTACCGACCAAATCCGTGAAGATATTTTAAAAGCAAACAAGGGCATGGCGGACCGTGCGCTTCGCGTTCTTGCAGGTGCTAAAAAGGATTTAGACAAAGAACCTGCTTCTTATAACCCGGAAAGCGTTGAGTTTGACCTTTGCTTTATCGGGCTTGTTGGTATGATTGACCCCGTTCGCCCCGAAGTAAAGCAGGCGATTAACGAGTGTCGTAGCGCAGGTATTCGCCCAATAATGATTACGGGCGACCATAAGGATACTGCCATTGCTATTGCAATGGAGCTTGGTATTATCACCGACCCGTCGCAAGCGATAACTGGTGCAGAGCTTGACGAGATTTCCGACCAAGAATTTGAAAAAGCCGTTGAAAAGTACAGCGTTTACGCACGCGTTCAGCCCGAGCACAAAACGAGAATCGTTAACGCTTGGCAGAAAAAGGGTATGGTTACGGCTATG
>JAZTYT010000057.1:0-5601 GCA_045637045.1 Christensenellaceae bacterium
CCTTAAGACCACTCCCGGATACTTTGTTTGCATCTTCACACCTTTTATGCTGATCATTCTTTATGAAGCAGTGAAGTTCTTTCATCTGTTCCGCCAGTACAAGCAGGAGCAGATGGAGCAAATGCAGGCAGAACGGGACAAACTGCAAGCCGAGAAGGAAGAAAACGCCCGCATGCTGGAGGAACTGAAAGCTCTGAAGGCGCAGCTGGAGGGCAATCTTCCAGCAGAGGGCGTATCCGGCGAAGCAGATGAAATACACTTATAAACAGAAACACGCATTTACAGCCCATTTCTTTTAGGCCTTACTATTATTTTTTCCTGGCTTATTGTCTTTCGGTTTATAAGTATATCCAGACACCACAAAAGCCGGCTCCAGCTACCCGCGCCGGAAACAGGAGAAGACTATGTCCAAAAATCAGACAGATATACTTATCTATATTTTCGCATTTGTTGCCCTCATTATTATATTGGGAATATTGATTGTGTTCCTTATGGATTTCATCCATGAATTACGGTATCTCAACAAAGAAATCCGGTGTAACCACGGCGCTGAGCGCACCCGCTGGATTCGTGAGCGGCGGAGACTTTGGTTGTCCCTGCTCCCATTTATTCAATATTGACCGTTTCATTCTTTTTCTCACGCCGTTCCACCCCGTAAGGGGTGGGCGGCAATCAAAGGACACAAGCAACCGTTTGCGCCCTTTGATTGCCGGGCAAAGGCTTCGTTATAAACCTCTCATGCGTTTCGTCAACGGTCAGTGTGAGTACGGTTTCACTCTTTCCAACCGTTGACACAAGAAACAAAGGAGGTCATAAAATGACAAAGCGTAAGTCTACCAAGCGTGCTCTGCTGTTAAGCGCCTTGTCCTTGCTGATATGCGTGTCCATGCTGATTGGATCCACATTCGCCTGGTTTACTGACAGTGTTACCAGTACAAACAACATTATCCAGTCCGGCACTTTAGATATCGTGCTTGAATACAAAACCAATTGGTCTGACAAATGGGCACCCGTTGATGAAAGCACCAAGATTTTCAAAGACGGCGCGCTCTATGAGCCCGGCTATACCGAGGTTGTATTTTTAAGGGTATCTAATGCCGGGTCATTAGCGCTTAAATATTTGCTTTCTTTAAATATTGCTAATGATAAAAAATCAACAAATGTTTACGGTGAAGAATTCAGACTTTCCGAACATCTTCAGGTTGGCACCTACGTTCAGAATGAATACAGCGACGGTTTAAACTGCGCGAACACCCATATGCCAGTTATGTTTGGCAGCCGCGAAAGCGCATTAAAAAACATAACACTTAATACGCTCAAGAATGCCACTTCTATTATTTGCAAAAACACACCTATTCTTCCCGGCGAGGATACTGCACAGGTGGTAGCAATCGTGCTTACTATGCCTGAAACGGTTGGTAACGAAGCCAATACAATGCCCGGCGTTGAAGCACCTTCTATTGAACTTGGCGTAAATCTCCTCGCAACTCAGTACACTCACGAGTATGACAGCTTTAATAATCAGTACGACGCCGACGCATTCTTAGGAAAGGTGCATGATATTCACGACCTTGAAACCCTTCAAAAAGCATTTGAAGAGGGCGGGCAGGGCAGAATTATAAATATGCACATTACCGATGTGGACGTAGAGCTTAAAGAAAACAAAGCTCTTGCGCTTAATATGAACACATCTACACTTGAGAAAAAGGGCGAAAGTGAATACGCAATAGTTAACTACGGTGATCTTTCCATTACCGGCGAGGGTACTATTCTTTCTAATATGTACGGCTCTATCGAAAACTATGGCAATCTTTACATTAACAGTTTAAAAATTGATGTAAAGGGATACAAATACGGTTTCCACGTTAAAGCCGGCGAAGTTGAAATTAACAACCTTGTTTTAAGGGCTGAGCGTGGCGGTGTAAATGTTCAGGGTGGTAAATGTACTATCAACAGCGCCGACATTGAGTTTTCCGGCTACTACGACAATGCCGAAAAAGAATGGAATAACGGTTATGTTGTTTATGCCGCTCGTGAGGATTCAGAAGTTGTTATTAACGGTGGCGACTTTACCTATAAACCGAATACTAATAACAAAAAGCAACGTATTATTTGTGCGCAGGACGGCGCAACGGTTATTGTAAATGGCGGCACCTTTAGTAAAGGTGGCGGTACAGACCAATCAAAATGGCTTTGGGAATACGACAGCACCCCAAATGACAACGTTGATAACAGAGGAGATATTATCATCTACGGTGGTAATTTCGAGTTTGATCCTTCCGCTTTTGTGACTGAAGGTTATGAAGCTGTTCAGGGCGCTGACGGTTGGTGGACTGTTTCTCAGATTGCAGGATAAGGAGGAAATGACATGAATAAGACAAAGAAATCCTTGTTGATGAGTGCAGTTTCTCTGCTTCTTTGCATCAGTATGCTGATTGGTAGTACGTTTGCCTGGTTTACTGACTCTGTTACCAGCGCAGGCAACAAAATCCAATCCGGCACACTGAAAGTCGATCTTGAGCTTTTAGATAAAGAAACAGGAAAATGGAACTCGTTAAAAGAATCTCAGGCTCCTATCTTTAACTACGACAAATGGGAACCGGGATATATTGATACTAAGGTCTTGAAGGTGGAGAACGAAGGAAACCTCGCACTTAAGTGGGTTGCTAAGTTCTATTCCCAATACCAGCTTTCTATTCTCGCTGATGTGATTGACGTTTACGTTCGTCCCAGTGATAGCGAAATTGGTTACCCCGCAAACCGCAGTCTTGAAGGTTACACCTGCGTTGGCAATTTGAGAACCTTTATCAATTCCATTGAGGAAACCACTTGGGGCACCTTAGAAGCCAAGGAAGTTTCTTATCTTGGAATTGCTCTGAAAATGCGCGAAGAGGCAGACAATGAGTATCAAGACCTTTCACTCGGTGGCGCCTTTGATATCCGTATCTATGCAACACAACATACCTCTGAAGCTGATAGCTTCGGTAATATGTACGACATTTTGGCAGATGAGTCAATCATTGCCGCTGATTCTAAAACCTTGACCGAAGGCGACACCTCTATTGAATACAGCCTTATAGCTAAAGGTGTTGATTTAGCCAGCGTTGACGTTCCTGCTGACGCAATTTTAGATCCTTCAAAGCCTGTTACGGTTGTTTTTGATGGTATCGACCCCGAAAAAACAATTGAAGTTGGTGAGAATACCAAGGCTTTTGCGTTTGATATTAGCGTTACCAACCTTAAGGGAAGCCTCGCACCCGACCAGTTAATTACGGTTGTTGTTGCGGCGCCTAAGGGACTTCCCGAAATTAAGGCATATCACAACGGCGTACTGATTCCTGACGCAGTTTATGATGAGGTTGCAGGTACAATTACCTTTAGGACGGCAAACTTCAGCCCCTTCGCATTTGCTTATACGGAAATAGAGGTTGAATCACTTGAGGCACTTCGTGAAAAGGCAACAACTGAAACAAACGTCCTCTTAAAATTAACGAAGGATATTGAGATT
Organism: Christensenellaceae bacterium; assembly: GCA_045637045.1. Lineage (GTDB taxonomy): Bacteria > Bacillota > Clostridia > Christensenellales > Borkfalkiaceae > UBA4636. Next base: position 3,509 of record JAZTYT010000057.1, read on the forward strand.
AACCTTAGTAAAGGTAGCACTGACCGTAGCGAAGAGCATAAGACAGCAAGTGCATATTATAACGCCGTAAATATTGTAGGCGAAAATATTGCAATTGACCTTAACGGTAAAAAGATTACTGTAGAATGCGGAACGGGTTATAAAGACAACAGCGACGTGGGTGCTTTGTTTTATGTGGGTCCCAACGGCAGTCTGAATATTATTGATAATGGCCAAGGTGGCTATATCAAAATGGCCAGTTCCATCTATGCGGTTTGGGCGCCCTATGCCGACCCCTCTTACGTAGATATTTTTGGCGGTATTTTCATTGCCGACTCCTATGCAGGTGACCCCGTAGGTACTGCTCTTGATAGCAATGGTAAACCCGACAGTATAAACGGTACAATGTCTAATGAACAAGAAAACGCCAACCGTGCCCTTATTTATGCAGGCACAGGCGGTAACATTAACGTTTATGGTGGTTACTTCCTTTATAATAATACCCTTAACGATGGTTCTAACCGCAACAACGGCGCATTTAATGCGAAGGATTATCATGAAGACAGTGTTCTTATTAAAATTCACGGAGGTGTAATGCTTATAAATAACACCTACCGTCAAGACCCTGATCGTAACCCCATTACAAATCCATCCTTTGACGATTTCTCGATTAATCTTGCAAATGGCTGCAAATTTACTGAAGAAGCTGTAAGTCATAGCTTAACTGTTGACGGCAAAACATATAGCAATTGGTATATGACATATTCATATAAAATTACGTTTATGGATGAAGACGGCACAAAAGTACTTGATACACAGTACATTGGTTCAAACCTTGAAGATGTTTTGGTTAGCGATTATGAGACAACTGCAAAGGGCCTTTTGGATGATACATATGCAGGCGACAATTTCGGCGGTTGGGTAACTGCCGGTTCACAAAAAATACAGAATATTCCTAAAAATAATACCAAAGACGTTATTCTTTACCCTTCACATACAGAAAAAATTACAGTTAGGTTTGTAGATCAAAATGGTAATGTAATTTATTCTGAAACAATAGTTAAAGGTACTGGAAAACTCGAAAAAATACCTGTTCCGCCAGTAGTAGATGGATTTGAATCCAATTGGGAAGAATATGATCTCTCAAAAGCAACGCAAGATATTACTATTAAGCCTATTTTTGACGCGGAAGGTAATATCATTCGTCTAACGCCTGTATATAATAGTCTTGATAATAGTTTAGAATATTATAAAGTTACTGGTGTTAATGTAAGTGATGCAAATATTAATATTGTTATTCCTAGTGAATTGAATGGAGTTCCGATCATCGAAATTTCTAATAATGCTTTTGCTGAATTTAACAATATTACAACTGTCAAAATTCCCACAAGTATAACATATCTTGGTGCTGATGCTTTTGCTAATAAAGAAACAAGTGGTATATTGTCTACTCTTAAATATGAGCAAATTACGTTCTTATATGAAGGTACATATGAAGATTGGCAACGCATTGAGAAAGATGAAAATTGGGATCGATATGTAGGTCAAGGAAGTAAAATTTATTTCTTGGCTGATGGAACTTATATTGAAGAAACTGCTAGAAACGGTACATGGAATGCGAATGATAGAGAGTGGAGCACGCCTAAAGCCGGAACATATAATCCGTAGTACCATTTAAAATAAGTGTAAAACATAACGACTTAATCGTCACCCAACTCCCTTCGGGGGGTTGGGCGGCAATCAAAGGGCGCAAGCCGCTGTTTGCACCCTTTGATTGCTGAATAGCAAGAAAGGAGTTGTTTTCTTGAACACTTCCGTTAAGAAAATATGGAGCATCGCTTCCACTGTTTTGGTGGTGCTTATTGTATTATGCGCGGTGTTTTTGATGGGTTCCCGTCTGTTGGGTTTCCAATGCTACAACATCATTTCCCCCAGTATGGAGCCGGAATATGGCATGGGTGACTTGATCTATGTGAAGCAGGTCAATCCAGCCTCTATCAAAGAAGGCGATGTGATCACCTTTCTTGTGAACGAGGACTTGGTTGTGGGTACGCACCGGGTCGTCCGGGTGGATCGAAGTCGGAGGCCAAGCGGTCTTAGGAAGACAACATCAT
>JAZTYT010000058.1:0-4972 GCA_045637045.1 Christensenellaceae bacterium
TCCTAAGACCGCTTGGCCTCCGACTTCTTGTACCTGTCCTTTTGTGTTGCGCGGATGTGAGGGATTTTAAGTAAAATTTGCTTGCAAATTTTATTCGCGCTTTTGCGTAGCAAATGCAAGGGAGCAATTCATTGTGACCGCTCTCCCTCATCCTCCGCCAACAAAAACCTAAACCGATTACGGTTTAGGTTTTTGTTTTGCTTTAAGAGGAATTCGAACGGGTGGGTAGTCGCAAATTTACTCAAAGTATGAGTTTGTGCTCTTTAATTTGCGACCAAACGCAACGGGCTTTGCGTTTGCCACCCAGGCGTGATAGCAACCATAGGTTGCGGAGCGAATCCCGTTGCTATATTATAATTGAATTGATAATCTTGTACCTGTCCTTTTGTGTTGCGCGGATGTGAGGGATTTTAACTCTAAAAGGCGAGTTGTAAATGTGTTTTTCTTTTTAGGCTCTGTCACAACAGCTGGTTGATAAAATAAGCTTTATATACGTCGCAATACTTTGTTATTTGCAATTTTTTACAATTCCAACGTACGGCAAGTACGCCCCCTTGTAAAAAATAACAAATGTCGCGTCTTGCTTGTATCTAAAACTTATTTTGGCTAAGTTATAGTTCATTTTAAGTTTAAACGAAAATCAACCATTGATTGTGACATCGCCTCTTTTTAAATTTAATAAAGACTTTTTGCCATCAGCAAAAAGTTTACCTTAATTCTTCATTATTCATTCTTCAATATTCACTCCTTGCATTGCACGGACATTTTTAATTCTTCACTAAAAAAGCTTCAGCCTTTTTTGTTCACTTGGGTTGACTAAATTTAAATAATATGTTATATTAAACCCATTGAAGTATTTATACTTCAAAATTAAACTTATTTTGTGAGATTATTATGAAAAAAGTTTGGAAAAAGGTGCTTATAATCACAGGCATTTGTTTGGCTGGCATATTGCTCATCGTTGGCAGCTTTGCGCTTGCAGGCAACAGCTACGTTTCAAGACAAAGCGCTGACGACACTCCTGCGCACGTTGACGTCACGCCAAACGAATTTGGCACCGTCGTTGCCGTTGGCCGTGGCCTTTACGATACAAACGGTGATCGCTTTGACATCAAAGGCATCAACTTTGGCAACCTGTTCGTTGCGGAAGGCTGGATGACGGTCAATTCGGTCGGCGCGCTTTACAATAAAGACGGAAGCTTCCAAAGCGTTAATGACCAGGGCGTAGTTGAAGCTTACGAAGAAATCTATCAAGAAGAATTCGACGCGATTTTACAGCAACGCGTTGCAAACGGTGACTTTACTGCAGAACAGCTTAAAGAATTGAACGACGCTTACTTTTACGCTTACTGCACGGAAGCCGACTTTAAACTAATTAAAGACACGGGCTTAAACACCATACGTTTACCAATGTATTACCGTAATTTTATGGAAGGGCCTGACGATGCGCTCACAATGCGCGAAGACGCCTTTGAAAAGCTCGATTATTTCTTAACGCTCGCTAAAAAATACGACCTTAAAGTAATCGTAGATATGCACGGCGTGGTTGGTGGGCAATCAGGTTACGAGCATTCCGGCACGCGTGATATGGATTTTTGGAAAAACGAAACCTATATCCAATCAATGTGCGAGCTTTGGAAAAACATTGCGACCTATTACGTTGAAGAGCGCCCTGATTTAGCGTCAACTATTTTGGCTTACGACCTTGTTAACGAGCCAACATACCGCACCAAATCGGGCACAGGCAAACTGCAATGGAAGGTTATGGACAGACTTTACAAAGCTATTCGTGAAGTCGATACCCATCACGTAATTTCAATCGAAGGCGTTTGGTATCCAACTTCGCTCCCCAACCCTAAAAAATACGGCTGGGAAAACGTGCTTTATCAATACCACTTTTACAACTGGAACCACGACAAGGGCATTTCAAACAGCACCTTCTACACGCTTATGAACACCCTATATATGTTCTCTGATTACGACGTGCCAAAGTTTGTTGGCGAGTTCAACTTCTTCGGCGATAAGGACGCTTGGGCATATTATCTTAACCGTTACGACCAGCTTGGCTGGGGCTGGACTATCTGGAGCTACAAGATTGTTTCCGTCGGCTGGTGGGATAACTCTTGGGGGCTTGTCGTAAACAAAATGTTCCTTGAAAACGAACCTGGTACGCCTATTGAAGATTATAAGCTTAAGCTTGATATTCGCACGGCGTCTTTTGAAGAAATTATGGGTACTTGGTCAAGCGAAGTTACAAAATATAACGGTCAGGCCGGCTATTATAAGCTTTATGAAGACGGTACGCTTTATCTTGTGTTAAAGGATTATTTTGGTGATAAATGCACTATTGACGTTAATGAAGTCGTTAAATAATTGCAAATTTTTAGTTAAAAAAAGCACTGCAAGGTTTTGCAGTGCTTTTCAAATGCTTAAATTAAAATAGTTTTGCGATAAATTCAGCCACGGCTTCAAGTGTTTTTGCATCAGTTGGGGTAAAGTTTGCAAGATTATTGCTATCAAGGTCGATTACAGCAACCACCTTGCCATCCTTGATTATAGGGGTTACAAGCTCGCTTTTAGTGAGTGAAGAGCAGGCAATATGTCCTTCAAACGTGTTTACGTCTTCAACTAAAACCGACTTTTTGTGGGTTGCAGCAAAACCGCAAACGCCTTTATTAAATGGGATAATCGTGCAAGCAAGTGGGCCTTGATATGGGCCAAGATAGAGCGTGTCGTGCGTTTCGTTTGCAAGATAAAACCCTGCCCAGGATACGTTTTTAAACCCGTCGTACAGGGCGCGTGAAAGGTTTGCAAGATTAGACACCAGCGGTAAGCCTTCGTCAATCAGATATTTAACAGCTGTCGTTAAATCTTGAGCGTTATTAACTGTAAATTCCATAAGTCACCTTAAAATATAATTATTATGTGTAAAAACTAACCCAATTATCAAGTGCCAAAAAGTTTAAAACAGATAGATAAAAAGAGTGGATAATAATGGTTAAAAACTATTGTCATTTACCAAAAAAGGGTAGATAAACAGCTTATAGGCTGACTTTTTAACTTTTAAGGATTAAATTTACGGATTTTTGGGCTCGTCGTAATAAAAATGTAAGAACCACGCTTTAGAGAAAACCTTGTTAAATGCTTTATCTTTAGTTGCTGGTGTAGTGCTTGATTTGTTTTCAAGACAGCTATAAATTTTTATGCAGTGACCAAAATAAATCCTTACCAAGAAAAGCCAAACTATAAGTGCGATAGCAATGCTTACTAAAATTGATAAATAGTTTGTTACGTCAAACATCAAGAACACGCCTAACGCAAACACGAAAGCGCACATAAGCGCGATTATAAAGAAGTGAAAGGTTTCAGAGCTTAAAGTGTTTTTGCGTACGTAAAGCCATTTGTTCATTTTCGTTTGCCCGTTTTTCTCATAAAGATAACCTTTGCCCTTTTTATTAAGGCAGTGGAAAAACGCGCTTTGTACCGTGTTCTTGTTTAGCTTGTTATCTTCAAAATTTTGTAAAACCGTAAGCGTCTGACAGCATAGCCAGTAAACTTCCTTATACTCTCTGTATCTTATCGTTATATATGAGAAAAGTAGGCCTATAACACCGCTAACTATAAAAATCAGCCCTTTTATTTGCATGGGGATTAGCTCTTCGCCAAGCGCAAAGGGGAGTAGGAAAGAGCAAAGCGCCAAATAAATCGTGATAATCTGGTCACGCTTGCTTTGTTGGAGTGAAAGCTCTGAATGCGCCTGCTTATAAATATCAAACAGGTTGTGCTTCCGTTCGCTTTTAAGCGCCGAGTTGTCAATTTTCTTTTCCCAATCGTTTACTATTCTTTCGCTCATTTTATTAACCCTTGTAACAATTATTTTTTAAATGCTTGTCAACGATGGCATAAAGCCTGTCGTAGTTTTCAGCGTTGTTTGCCGCAACGACAACCGTTGGCCCATCAAGCCCGAATTTTCCGTCTTCGCGCTCACAAATTATACCGCCTGCTTCCTTTAAAACAAGATAAGCCGCAGCAAAATCCCACGGGAAGACCCTTATTTCAAAGTAAATATCGCACCTGCCGTGGGCGAGATAGCAAAGCTCTAAAGCACAACTTCCAAACCTGCGTACGTCGTTGCATTGCATATAGGCTTCGTAAATTATATCGCTACAAAGCTTTGCATGCTCCTTTTTGTAAAGGCTCATTGCCGTGCATAAAATCGAACGTTCAAAGCTGTTTTTAGAAACGTTAATGGGCTTGCCGTTAAAAAACGCACCGCCACCAAGCGTTGCCGAATAAACTTCGCCAGTAAAAATCGAATACACAACGCCCAAAACAACCTTTTGGTCTTCAAGCAACGCAACCGAAATTGCACAATCGTTTATCCCGCGTGAATAGTTTGCCGTGCCGTCGATAGGGTCAATAACCCATACGTGCTTTTTGTGTGAACTGTTTACGCTTTCTTCTTCGCAGTAAAACCCGCTGTCAGGTAGAAGTGCGTGCAGCTTATCAATAAGCATACGCTGTGATAAAATATCACTTGTCGTAACAATATTAGTTACTTCGCACTTTTCCGTAACGGCAAAAGGCGCGGTTTTAATTTCGTCTGCAACTAAGCTAACAATTTGTATTACTTTTTCTGATAAATTTTTAAGGCTTTGCCTGTTCAAGTTTTGCATTTTTTAACCCCTTTTTAGCATTATATCACTAAATCAGCCATAATTCAACCTTTTTTATTTGTAAGTGTCCACAAAACACCCGTAATCACAAATTTTTTAAGGGATATCAACAGGGGAGAATCTTATAAATGTCATCAACAACTTAACGTGAGAAAAACGTAACCTCCATAGGGTATAAGTTGAGCTAAAAATTATATTACAAACATATTGCAATTCTTTAGCAAAAGTATTACAATAATAATTGGTAGTTAAATTTTAACTATTAGGCAAAATAGTTTAAATTTATTAAAAATTTT
>JAZTYT010000059.1:0-1886 GCA_045637045.1 Christensenellaceae bacterium
GTTGAAACCTGACAAACCCCACCGCCAATGCCGTCGGCAAAAGTACCGCCCTTTATTACCTTGGCAATCTTGTATCCACGCTCTTCAGTTCTTTCGCCCACCACCTTGTTAAATGAAAAAACCTGGTTTGGCAAAACCACCGTGCCGTTGATGGTCTTGGTGGCAAGCGCAATATTGCCAGCGCGTTCTATCCTTTCCGCTAAATAATAGGTTGTAAACTCTGCTCGCAGATAAGTTGCCGACTTTAAGCTTTGGGCCTTGATGGTCGGCTCAACCGTAGTTTTAGGTATTTTAACCACGCCACCTAATTCTATCGCGTCCAAAATAAGCCCTTTTAACGCCTGCTTGTCAACGGCACAGCCAGGCTTTTCTTGTGTAACGATTACCTTTTGCAAGGAAGCGTCGAATATAAGCGTTGCGTCTTTTGGCGCAACGTATTCCTTTTTGCAAAGGCTGTCAATAAAAAGGTTTAAGTCTTCGTCAAGACTTTTTGACGTCGCTTGCGTATAAAAAACGCTCGGCAAGGTATAAACGCCAAACTCCCCTTCAATTTTGACGCTTTGTTGTGGCATAACTGCTGACGCAACCGAAACCCCAAGCGCAAGCATTACGGCTAAAACTAACTTCATAACTATATTTTGTTAAAAAGCAACTATATTATACAACAAAAAAGCGAGCCTTTTAGTTTAAAAGGTTCGCCAATTTTTATGTGTTTTTGATACAAAAGTGGAGCTATAAGCCGTTTATCTCCACTTTTTTTAATTTTATTTTTTAACAAGACGGAAGTTACCAACAACCTTGTTTGCCGTTTCAGCAACCGAGAAGGTATTATCGTAGCGCTCCAATATTTTTTCCATATCAACGCGTTGGGCTTTGTTAATTACTGCAACGAGAACGTCTTTTTCTTGATGAGTGTAACTACCAACTGCGCTAATTTTGGTTGAAGTATGCTTAAGCTCGTTAGAGATGTCGCGCGCAATTTCTTCAGCGTGAGTGGTGATAATGGTGTACTTTAACGCTTGTTGTGAGCCAGTTAACATCCTGTTACCAACAAAGCTTGCAACAAAGGTATAAAGTAAGCACAAGCAAACGGGCTTATAGTTGTAAACGTAGCCGGCAACGGTTTCTTCACGGTAAACAAAGTAGCTTACTGCTGCAACGCCAGCGTTGATAACGAAGTTTACCCAGAAAAAGTTGAACTCCGGCTTAACCTTACCAACGAATTTAGCAACGATATCCGTGCCACCCGTTGATGAATTTATTTTGAATAAAGCGCCATAACAAACACCACAAGCCATACCCGCTAAAACAGCCGGGTAAATAGTGTCAATACCGTCGCTGTAATATTTGAAGCGTTCAAGGTCCATTTTATCAAAGATTAAGTAACTGATTGAATACGCGCCACAAAAAACTAAAGTTTTAAGTGAAAATTCCTTGTTGATAAAAATAAACGCAAAAAGACAAAGTGGGACGTTGATAATAAGCGAAAGGTAACCAACGCTAAACCCAAAGCTGTCCTGCACCATTACGGCAATACCGTTAATACCCGACGGCGCGAAGTGGTTTGGCGTAACGAATAATACGTATGAAAGCGAATAAAATACGCCGAATAAAAAGGTAATCAACGTTTGTATTACGTTGCGCTTTGAAAAAAGCTTCCCTGTGGTTTCTCCCATGTAAAACTCCGATTAATTATAGTAAAAAGTCGTTTGATTTATTTAAATCAATTATATATTTTACGATTTGCGTTGTCAACTTTCTTTATATCTTAATAAGAAATTAAAAGTTTTTTTTTGATTGGTAAATTTATACTTTAATTTTATCAATATTTATGCAAAATTTTATACAAAAATTCATAAAAAACCCAAGCACACAACCCAAACCCC
>JAZTYT010000060.1:0-4159 GCA_045637045.1 Christensenellaceae bacterium
CTTTTAGTAGTGATTTTTTCTTCACAAACAATGAAAAAATGCCAAAAATGGATAACTAACTCTCAAAATAACCTTGTTCACGTACAAACGGTTTTTGAAGTAACCGATAAACAAGAAAAAGTGTTCGTTTATAGCGAAACGGTCGAAATTATCGACGGAAACGCTGAAGTAACGAAAGCAACTTCACGCTTAAATACTTCGTTTGAGTTTTCCACTATAGAAGAAAGCAGTTACGTTGAAAACGTTAACAGAGAGTCTTTACTTAATTTTACTTTCGACAAACGATATTTTAAAGAAAGCAGTTTGAAGAAAAACACGTTCACGGCAACGGTAACAGGCCAATATTTAGCTGAATTTTTCGGTGGCGAAGCCCTTGAAATTTCGGGCGACGCGCAAGCTACGTTAAGCTTTGACGGAAAAAGGCTACAAACGGCACAAATTACCTTTACCCTTAATTCGGGTAAGCAGGTAAAAATTACCGTTCAATGTCAGTATTAGGAGAGTAAACAGGTATGAAAAAATTAGTAAGTATATTATTGATTATCACACTTGCTTTAACGACGCTTGTTTCCAACTTTGCTTGTTCTAAAAAGCAACTTGAAACGCCAACGGGCGTAACCGTAAGCGAAACGGGGCTTGTTAGCTGGCAGGCAGTTAAAAACGCAACGGGCTACAAGGTAATTATCAACGGTCAGGAGCATTCAACCACGGCAACGTCTTATCAGGTTTCCAGCACGGAAAACGATTTTACTTACAGCGTGGTTGCTACCGCCGATAAGTACCAAGATTCTGCGCCATCGCAAACCCTTACCTTTAAAGGTAAGGGCGCGCCAACGCCAGAGCCACCAGCTTACAATATAACCGTAGGTATTAACGCGCCTGATGAAGTTAAAAGTGGCGAAACCGTTAAGCTTACTGCAAGGGTTGAAGGCACGGTTGACGTATCGGTTACCTGGTCGGTTATAGAAGGCAAGGATTTTGCAACTATCGACAGCAAGGGTAATTTAACGGCGTCGGAAGTTAGTGGTGATAAGCTTATCAAGGTTGAAGCAAGGAGTAAGGTTGATACTACTTCTTTCGCAACTAAAGTTATTACTATCGTAAGCCAACCCCAATTAACGCAAGAAATGCTTGACGCTGTCAATAGCGACTACGTTTTGTTTAGTGGTTACATAAACATTGAGCTTTACGACGATTCTTCAATCGTTTCGTCAAAAGAACCTGAACAAACTTACACAAGCATCGTTAAAACGTCAATGGACGGCATTAATTGGTACGCTGAATACGAAAACGGCACTACGGGTATGATGACGCCTATCTATTATAAAAAGGTTGATAACAAGCCTTGTCAGGTTGGCGTTAACTATATGAACGAAGAAGAATACTTCCCGATGCAAGACGATTACGGCAACGAAATCACTTGGGAAAGCGCAGGGCTTTACAACTCCTTAAAGGGGCTTAAGGTAAGCGATTTTACCTTTGACAGAACGACTTGGCGCTGGGTATATAACAATACCGACCCAACTTTAGTTGAAAAGGTAATTGCTTCTGCAAACCCATACGATTTTTCAACTGATAGTTTTGCTCTTATCATCGACGGTGGTGAAATTATGGGTATTTACTCAGAGAGTAAACCAGATTACACTATTTCCGTTGGCTACAAGGCGATACAGCACCTTTACGCGTCGCTTATTTGTGGCGAAGACTTCGTAACCGTTCCTACGATTCAAAAATATTCAACCGAAGCCATCCACGCGCCTTTAAATCAAGCAATCGAAAATATGCGCGCTTTACAAAGCTACAGCCTTGAATTGCTTGACTTAAACGTAGATTTCACGGGGACTGGCTATAGCGAAACCGGTTACAGTCAGGTTATCACTCAAGACTTAATTCACTTTAGGCCATACAGCGTAAACACAACCACTTCAGGTAGCCAAAAGGTTTACACTCAAAACGGTGATTACGGCTACAAGAAGATGCGTGGCGATTTGTACAACTCCTATTATAACGACGGTACTGGCAGTTATTACGCAAGTCGTGCTTATGCTGGAGATATGTCGTCGGCAATGCCAACCTTTGCTTTTGTTGGCGAGTTATTCCGTTCATACGTTGAAAACGACGACGGCTCAACGACCTACTACGTTGACGACGCGATGAGTTCGGTTGCATCAACCTTCTTCTACGGCGTTGGTAACGACATCAACCTTTACGGTATTTTCGCAACGCGTGGCTACACGTCTGAAACCGAATCGTTTACACCGTTTGTTACCATTAAAGACGGCTATATCGTAAACGCTTGCTTCTACTACAATATCGGTGGCTTGATGTACGGCGTAATTGAAATCGTTTACAGCGACTTTAACAGCGCAAGCGTAGATCCATCCTACGATATCTCGTTTGAAACAAGAGAAGTGCCTACTTCTTGGGCACAGCTTGAAATTATCGAAACGCTTGACACAAGCTCTTCAACCGAAGACGACGTTTACGTTAACGCGCTTGACTATTTCAAAAAGGCCTTTAGTGATGAAAACATTGCCGACCGTATGCCTTTCTTTGGCAACGCAATAGGCGATACCTACGGCTTTGGTCTTACAACCTATTATAGGCCGGCAGGCTCTTCTATAATGAAACCGGCAGTCGTTCTATATTACGACGTTCCACTCGATACCGACTATACGATAACGACGTCTATTAAGGCCGTACAAAATTATCTTAAAGAATTAGGCTTTGAACAAAGCCAAACTGACTCAACAACCTTTGTAAAGGGCGACATCGCCGTAGTTCCGGTTGATGAAAACCTTGACTTTATGATTTACGTATACAAAATTTAATTTTTATAGAGAGGTATAAAAAATGAAAAAATTATCATCAATCATGAAAAAATTTCTTACCGTGACGTTGATAATTGTACTCGCTTTCAGCGTTATCGCTTGTAAAGAAAAGGGCAACGGTGATTCAACGTCTCAAAGCGATTCACCAAGTGGCTCAACGCCTGACGCGCCAAAGCCAGCAGTATCAATCACGCTTACTTGCGACAAAGACTCTATCAGAGTAGGAGAAGAAGCAACGCTTACAGTCGTTGTATCAAATAGTGAAGACACAACTTATGAATGGTCCGTTTCCGACAGTGGTAAGGATATCGTTCAAATTGCAGACAACGTTTTATCGGTTAAAGAAGGCGCAACCATTAAGTTTGACACGCCTGTAACCGTAACTGCAACTGCAAAAGCAGACAGAAACGCTACGGCTTCAAAGACGATTACTATTATCGCACCTGTCGTTGAAGGTAGAGTGGGCGATTTAACTTCTGAAATGATTCAAGCGCTCGGTAATCCTTCAATTACCGTAACGGGTACGTTAACCGACGTTTACTTTGATAACTACCAATCATACTTGAACTCTGAAACCGTTTACGATATGATCGTTGAAATGGAAGACGGCAAGTGGAAAGGCGCTTGGAGGGTTGCTGGCGATATCGATTACATTACGGATAGCTATCGCAGGGGTGAAAAAGACGGTGTTAAAGACTATTACGCTAACATCGGTCACCAAATGGAAAAGATTTATATCAACAAGAACAACGAAGTAGCAGTTACCGGCGTTAAAGACTATATGTCATATCCTGCAATCTGGGAATCACAACACCTTTGGAACCACCTTGCAAACCTTAACGTAAACGAATTTACCTACGACGCTGAAAGTGGTCTTTATTCATACAAGGTAAACCAAAACGACGAAGCAGGCTTATACCTTATGACCTATCTTTCATACTCACTCACACCATTGCTTGCAGACACTTTAGTTGAAATCGCTTTCACGGTTGACGTTGAAGCAGGCGTAATTACTTCTTTAATAGGTAAAACTGAAAGAATTTATTACGGTCTTGACGAACAAACTGGCGAATTCGACGCTTACTACGATACTATTATCGAATTACAATTCTCAAAAATCGGTACGACAACCGTTTCCGACCCAACGCCTTATTCAGCACCTGAATATGCAGAAACCTTACAAGCAGCGCTCGGTGAAATGCAAGGCGCTTCAAACTACACCTTCAATATTGAAGATAAGACCATTTACGCACCGTCAGGCGATAGTGGTGACTACGAGCTTTACGGCGTAAACGTTGGTAGTACTGCAACCGGTAAGGTTGGTACTA
>JAZTYT010000061.1:0-3946 GCA_045637045.1 Christensenellaceae bacterium
CTTGTTTCGATAACGTCACCAACCTTTGCGGTAGGGATAAATTCCCATTTTTTAGTTTTATCTATGTTATCAATGGTAATACCCCTTGAAATTCTGTTGCCGTACTTTTCAACAAGCTTGTCAAGTGGGCGTTGAATACCATCGAAAATACCGCTGATAAGCCCCGGGGCAAGCTCAACCGATAACGGTTGGTTTGTGGAAACAACCTTGTCCCCAACGCCAAGACCTGCAGTTTCTTCGTAAACTTCGATTGACGCTCTGTCGCCACGAAGCTCGATAATTTCACCGATAAGCCCAAGCTCGCCAACGCGAACAACGTCGAACATTCTTGCATCTTTCATATTTTCCGCAACGATAAGCGGACCGGCAACCTTAACAATTCTGCCTTGCATTTTATTTGTCCTCCCTTCCGAACAAGATATCAACACCTAAAGCTCTTTCCATAGCCGTGCGCAATAATTCCATACCAAAATCGCCGTCTCCGTCAGGAACGGGAACGATAATCGGGTAGGCCGTTTCGTTAAAACGCTTTAGGTATTGGGAAAGCTCCCTGCAAAAACCGTCGGTTACAAAGATAACGGCATAGTCTTTTGCAAGCTTTCTTAAATATTCACGCGCTTGTTGCGCGTCTTTTGCGGTAAATGCGTCAACCCCGCCTGCTTTAAAGGCAAGCACGTTGTCACCGTTACCGATAATTGCCATTTTACCTGTCATAATTTATTCCATAAGGCTTTGTGCCTTTTAATTTTTTTGGTTTTAGTAAGATTCTCTGATTTTAGCGCGAATTTTAGTTTTGTCCGCGCCGTTGAATAGGCTTATCATAATAAGCCTTACGTTTTTAACGTCGGCACGGCGATACATACAGTAAAGTATGAAAGGCCCGTCCTTTGTCAAACTAAAGCGTTCCGCCTTAAAGCGCGCCAAAGCAAACGATTCGGTCATACGCTCAAACTCTGCAAGCGGTTGGTCCTTTGCTAAAAGCGCGGCAACAACGAACTCGTAAAGCGCGCCCGATTTAAACGCGTTTTTAATGCGCGATTCTTCGCCCGATAAAACTGCGTCTTCCTGCTTAACGGTAAGCGTTCCGCCAAACAGCTTTAATTTTTCGTATTCGTCCCTTTCCTTTGCCCTTAACAGGATTGAAAGATTTTTAAGGTCGATTTCAGTAACGATTACCTTTTTAAGCGCCTTGTTTTTAACAAGCCTTAAAAGTGCCGAATACAGCCCACGCACGAACACCGTATCCAAATGCGCGCCCGTTGGCGTGCCTTGGTCAAACAGTTTTTGCCCCGCCAAGAAAGCGTCTTTGATTTCCGGTATCCTGCATTCCCCACCTGCAAGGGCAACCTTTAACTCGTCAATGGTTAAAACGCCCGTGTGGGTGAGATATTTTTGACTGTCCATATTAAGGGCTTGGGCTTTTAATAAGGCTTCTGCATTTAAAAAGTCGTAACCGAGTAAGAAATAATTAGCCGAGCCGGTTGCCGGGGCGTATTCGTTGATGAACTCGATAAGCGATTGCTCTTCAGCGTACAGCATATCGGGCAACGAAGACTGGACCTTGGCCGTACGACCAAAGCCGAAATCGGTTAAGAGCCTTAACCCGTCATCATAAGTTGGCGAATCCAATAGCCTTAAAAGTTTTTCAGTCCCCAACAAATATTTCTCACGCGATTTACAAACCGCACTTGTGAATAAATTGTTTTTTTGCATACTTACCCTTTGCGCCTTTTATAAGCGCGCGCGTAATTTGATAGATTAACGTTAACCAAAAAGTCTTTCCGCAACGGAAGATACAAGCCCGTCGTAAAGCTCTTGCAAAATTGCTTCAAAGCTTAAGTTGACGTCAGCCGTTGGGGTTTTAACGATTACCCCACCTAAAAAATCCCCACCGAATTCCACGCTCAAGTTTTTAGCCTTAACAGATTCAAGCGCTGAAAAATCCTGCTCGGTGATAGGTGTATTTTTTGCAAGCAAAACTATAGCGTTTTCAGGCGCGTGTTGGGTTAATAATCTATCAATAATCGACGTATAAGCCGATTTATCTAAATTATTAAGACTTTCAAGCGCACTTTTAAACACGTCGTCAATCGCTCTTTTTTTAGCGGAAAGGACTTGCTTTTTGCCATCAAGCGTTGCAATAACGGTTGTTCTTGCAAGTTGCTCCTTTCTATCTTTTTCTGCCCTAACGGCTTCTTCTTCAAGCAATTTTTTAGCGTTTTGGGTTGCAGTTTCTACAAGGGTGTTGTATTCTGCTTCAGCCCTTTCGCCAAGCTGTTGCGCATAGATAGAAGCGTCGAGCAAAATTTGTTCTATAATTTTTTCTTGCCCGTTCATTATTATAAAAGCATTATTGAAATAACAAGTGATAAGATTGCGTAGGTTTCAACCATTGCAGGGAACAAAATAAGCTTACCTGAAATGCTTTCGTCTTTAGCAACTGCTAAAATTGCAGAAACTGAAGTTAAGCCCTGGAAGAGCGCTGAAGTAAAGCCTACGATTGTAAGTGGTAAGGTTGCCATTACGATCTTTAAACCTTCCATAGCAGTCATATCAGGTGTAACGCCACCACTTGCGATAATTGCAAGTACGAAGCCGTAAATACCTTGCGTTGCAGGTAAAACTGCTAAAATCAAAACTTTAGCGAATTTCTTGCCGTCTTCAGATAAAACGCCGGACGCAACTTGACCAGTTTTAAAAAGTGCAAGAGCAGAACCCGTGCCACAGCAAAGTACGCAAAGTGCAATACCTAATAAAGCAATTGTTTGACCATTCATAAATATTACCTCCGATTGTTTCCAATCATTTTTTATTTTTTGTTTAATAAACGGCTTATAGGCCGATTTTTGTTATTATAAGTTTAGGCTTTTTTTGGTTTTGGCTCGGCAAAATATACGTGAGTAAACGTCGTGCCGAACGGTGTGAATAATTCGCCATCACCACCGAAGAACCTGCCGTAGAATTCAATGTATTGTAATCTTGAGTCGTGAATATACGCACCCAAAACACCCATTGCAAGGTTGAATACGTGACCAACGATTAAAACTGCAATACAGCCTATTACCCCACCAACACCGTTTTGTGCCATCGGGAGCGCAAGCTTATTGGTAACGATAGTTGCAATCTGTGCGCCCGATAACATCAAGCCGTAAAGCCTTGCGTAGCTTAAGATATCCGAAAGGTAGTTGATGATTCCCCAAACTGCGCCGAAGCCCTTTGTGAACTTACCAAAGCCCTTTTCGTAACGGCCTGCGGTTAACGCGCCGATCGCCACCGAGCCTGCTAACATTATAACCGAAGCCTTGGTTGCGTTTGGCGTAATGCCGAGCATTGAAAGTGCTAATAAAATCAAGCCCGCAAGGAAGATTACCCAAACCACGCCCTCAAAGATGCCGTCTAAAATCTTGCCTTTCTTGATAAACGCGTAAGCCTTGATTAAAAGACTTGCCATAATCTGAACGACGCCCATACCCAAGCTGATAAGCAATAAGGTAGGAACTGAAATACCTGCCAAACTCATTTTATCGTGGATAGCGTCAGGCATTAACGGGCCGTCTAAAATACCAAGGTTGGTAAGTAACGGATACCCGAAGAAGCTGTCGAACAGCGCGCCGAAAATCATAGTGAATATACCACCGACGGCTATTACGTAAACGAGTCTTCTCAACCCCGTGTCGCGCCCGATTGTTTTTGCAAACAGGAAGCCGCCAAGCGCCATAATCAAGCCGTAACCCAAGTCAGCCATAATAAGCCCCATAAAGATGTTAAAGAAAATCATCATTACAAAGTTATGGTCAACTTCGCCGTACGCTGGTGGCGAGAATAGATTGGTTACGAATTCAAACTGTTTGGTAACCTTGTCGTTTTTCATCAAGGTTGGCGCAAACTCGCTTCTTGGCACGGTTTTAAACTCAACGAAAACCGTTTCCGTTGCCTTATTAACCGC